>JAEDMR010000219.1 GCA_016302925.1 Bacillota bacterium | reverse complement strand
ATCTTCACCAGGGACGTCATCTCTTCCGTGCTCATATTGGTTTCCATGTTGCCGCGGATCGCATCAAGAATGGATGTGTAGCCGGTGAGAATTGCAGTGCTTCCGGTGGCCTTCTTCAGAATCGCCTCCAGAACCAGCTGCTGGTTCTCGTTTCTGCGCATGTCGCCGTCTACCCAGGAAGCTCGTTCCCGGCAGAACGCCAGTGCCATTTTCCCATCCAGATGGTTGATACCCTGCACGAAATTGATTCCGTTGAGCTCCGGCATGCCCTTCATGTTATGTGTCGTAAAGGCATACGGCGAGTCCACATCCACGCCGCCGATGGCATCCACCAGCTTCACCACCGTGCTGTAGTTCACCTTGACATAATAGTTCATGGTCAGACCTGTCATTTCCTCCACGGCACCCATGGTTTCCTGAATACCATAAAGCCCCGAATGGGTCAGCTTGTCCTGTGCTCCCTTCCCCGGCAGACTCACATAATAATCCCGCGGGATGGAGGTCAGCAGCACTTCATGTGACTTCGGATTCACCGTCACGATGATATTTACGTCGGAACGGGACTGAATGCCGATATCCCCTTCCACGTCAAGTCCGCTGACATAGACATTGAAGGAATCCTTCTTTACATTGACCGCTTTTGCGGCTCCGGCTTCGCCCACTTTAATGGAGATGGTGTGGAGAATCCGGGTTTCTTCCTCCAGAGTTGTCCTCTCTGCTTTCAGCGATTCATAGCTTGCCGCACTGATAAACACCGCCTGATATTC
This sequence comes from Bacillota bacterium, assembly GCA_016302925.1. Classification (GTDB taxonomy): domain Bacteria; phylum Bacillota; class Clostridia; order Peptostreptococcales; family Anaerovoracaceae; genus RGIG7179. The sequence continues at coordinate 2,305 of JAEDMR010000219.1, read as the reverse complement.
CTGGAATTCGGCAATTCCTGTGGTTTCATCCACTGTTTCACAGCCTCCGGCAGCCAGGCCGTCAAAAAGCTGGTTCAAATCAGCAAAATATTTATACTCCACGCTGACTTCCCGCTGCAGATCATCTTTTGCCTCGGAGTACGTCAGATCGTTTGTCATATGCGTTCCGATCCCGCTGCCGGCAAGCCCCGAAACATCGGTATACGTCGAATCGCTCTTCACCACCACATAGTAATCTTCCTTCAGTTCCACGATGCTGCCGGCTACGGTGATATCGTCCAGGAAATCGATGGTATCCGCCAGATACCATGCTCCTACACCAAATCCGGCAATGAGGATCACCGAGAAAAAGGCGGCCGCAGTCTTCCTCTTCTTTATGCCATAACGGCTGAACATGACCGGAACGATAAAGATCGAAATGAGAACCAGCACCGCAATCAGGCTGTAGAGATACTTGGCCGGCAGTACATTGATCCAGATCAGCAATCCGATGAATGCAGCAAGGATCAGTGTATATATCACAGAAAGTACCTGAAAAAACCGGTTGCTCCGCGCTGCAGCTTTCTGCCTTCTTTCTTCTTCCCTTCTTTCGCTTCGCATAATCATCTTCCTCCAAAACACTCCTGCTGCGGCATGCTATTCCACGAAAGAAAGCAGCTGCTCTGCAGTTTTCCTTGGCGGTGCGGCAACCTCACCATCCACCGGGTAGCCCATCGGAATGATGGCTGCAAGCTGCTGACCCTCCGGAATATCTACGATTTCCGCCACTTTATTTTCATCGAAAATACCCATGATTACCGTTCCGATCCCCTTTTCATGGGCTGCCAGGCAGAATGTCTGTGCAGCGATGCCGGCATCAAACATTTCCCAGCGGTCGCCTTTCGGTGTGGTATAGCTGCCGTCCTTTTCGAAACCGGACCGTCCCTTTACCATTGTCAGCAGAACGAGCGCCGGCGCGTTGGACATGGTTTTGATATTATAAGCGAAGCCCAGCGTGCAGTCTTCCGTGGCAATGGCTGCGATTTTTTCCGGGTCTTCCACAACGATATATCTTGCAATCTGTGTATTCTTCCAGGATGGCGCATAAGCCGCCACATTTACGATCTCCTCAATCACTTCATGCGGCACCTTTCTGTCCTGAAATTTTCTGATACTTCTTCTTTCTTTGATTCCGGTAATTAAATCCATGGTACATTTCCTTTCCTGATGTGTATATGGGACGCAAGCGTCATCTTTTTCTATTTTACCATATTCCGGCCATATAGCAAGGACTTCCTTGCTACAGCATCTTTTTCTTTTTGAAATACAGTATCTCCAGCGTCACAATCAGTACACTGAGACCGATGACCACGGCATAGCCGTACCGCCAGTGCAGCTCCGGCATATTTGGAAAGTTCATGCCATACCAGCCTGCAATCAGCGTCAGCGGCAGGAAAATGGTCGTAATCACCGTCAGCATGGTCATGATCCGATTCTGCTGCTCCGCCGTTCTCGACTGATATAATTCCCGGATCTGAATGAGATATTCTCGCAGCATTTCCACATGATTATGGAGCCGCTCCGCCTTATCCGCAAGCCTCCCCCACTCTGCGCAGGTCTCATCTTGCCGTGCAAGGTGGGGGGCATCCTCCATATTTTGTGCCAGATTGACCATTTGCTCATAATAGGTGTGCAGCGTAAACAGCTTCCGCCGGCAGCGGGCAGTCCGTTCCTGAAAATTCTCAGGAATGCCTTTCAGCAGTTCTTCCTCCAGTGCATACATGCTTTCCTCCAGCCGTTCCAGCTGCAGAACATCATCCTGCATCAGAAGGTGAAGCAGATTCAGCATGAAAGCATGCCCGTCCTCCGACCCTTCCAGGTCTTCTCGGTTTTCCTCCACCATCACTGCCAGCCTACCCGATTCCTCCTCGATCATCAGCTGCCCGCCATCTTCATCGCTGTGGGGTTCCTCCAGGTAGAAAGCAAACGCAATCCCGCCCGCCTTCTCCTGCCGGGGCACCTTTATGGTACCAACATAGTTTTCACCCGTTCTTTCCATCTTGCAGTAACGAAGGTTCTTCATACTCTTTTTCAGGATCTCAGGCAGCATCATGCCCTCTGCATTCTCTTCCTCTCTGCCCAAAATCCACACGTCCGCCCCTTTTTTCAGTTTCAGCTTTTTCATGTGCCTTTGTGCCCTCCTGCTTTCTTTCCCGGAAATGCCAGAACCCGCAGGACATCTGCGGGTTCTGTTTCTATTGATTCAGTTTCCTGAACGTGTCGAATTATTCGATGATTTCAGTTACTACGCCGGAACCTACGGTTC
>JAEDMR010000032.1 GCA_016302925.1 Bacillota bacterium | reverse complement strand
GTGAAAGCGGTGGTGACACAGAACATCGATGGTCTTCACCAGAAAGCGGGAAGCAAGACCGTTTACGAGCTTCACGGTTCGGTGCTTCGGAATTACTGCATGAAATGCCATGCCTTTCACAGCCTGGAGGATGTGATGAATCCCGAATTCTGTGATGAAGACGGAATTCCGCGATGCAAGGTCTGCGGCGGGATCGTCAAACCGGATGTGGTACTGTATGAAGAGGCACTGGATGAGGACTGCATCAACGGGGCGGTGGAAGCCATTGCAGCTGCTGACACCCTGATCATCGGCGGCACTTCTCTGGTAGTTTACCCGGCAGCTGGTTTGATCCGCTATTTCCGGGGTAAGAATTTAGTGTTAATCAATAAATCCGTGACGCCATATGACGATAAGGCAGATCTGGTGATTCATGATGCAATCGGAAAGGTAATGGAATATTAAATGAATATACTTATTGCAAATGATGACGGCATTCAGGCTGAGGGAATCCGTGCTCTGGCTCAGGCCCTCGCAGAAAAGGGAAATGTTTATGTAGTTGCGCCTGACACCCAGCGAAGTGCCAGCAGCCATGCCCTCAGTATCCATGGAGAAATGCGGGCTGAAGAAGTACCTGATTTTCCGGGAGCGAAACATGCCTGGAAACTGTCGGGCACCCCGGCAGACTGCGTAAAGCTGGGACTGGAGATTTTGCGAAGAAAGGGAATTGAGACAGACATCGTCTATGCCGGCATCAATCACGGCGCCAACCTGGGCACCGATACCATGTATTCCGGAACGGTTTCCGCAGCGGCGGAAGGGATGCTTGCAGGGTATCCTGCCGTGGCGGTTTCCGTCTGCAGCCACTTCCCGGAGCATTTCGAGGCTGCCTGCAGCCTGGCGGTGAAGGTGTTCGACCGGGCCCTGGAGACTGCGGGAAAGGGTTATCTGATCAGCATCAACACACCGAACCTGCCGCAGCAGGAAATCAAAGGGGTGCGGATGGCCCGACTGGGACAGATGACCTATGACGAATGGTTTGAAGAAAAAGAAGAAATGTGCTTCCGCTATGTGGGAGAGCCGGTGAAGCGAACCGACCATGACGAAGATATTGATGTACGCCTGATCGAAGAAGGCTGGGCGACCATCTCCACCATAAAATATGATCTGAACGACTATGACGCACTGAAGCAGGCAGAGAACTGGGGGATTACATTATGATGACAAAGAGACTGAAGAAGAATCATGCGATGCTGGTGGTGATCGATTTTCAGGAGAAACTGATGCCGGCCATGTATGACAGAAACGACGTGGAGGAGAAGACCGCCCGGATGATTCGCGGTGCGAAGGCGCTGGGACTGCCGGTGGTGGTGACCCAGCAGTACACCCGCGGACTGGGGGAGACCGTACCGGTAGTGGCAGAAGCCCTGGGAGAATATGAACCGATCGATAAAGTGACCTTCAGCTGCTGCGGAAATGAGGAATTTCTTGCGGCCGTAAACAAGGCAAAGACGGAAGGCCGCAATGCAGTAATTATCACCGGCTGTGAGACCCATATCTGTGTGGAGCAGACTGCACTGGACCTGCTGGAGATGGGATTTGACGTATTCCTTGCGGCAGACTGTGTACAGTCCCGCACCAGAGAAAACCGTGAGATCTCCCTGCGGCGCATGGAGAAGGCCGGCATCGTTGTCAGCAGCTATGAAAGCATGCTGTATGACATGCTGGAAAGCGCGAAAGCGCCGGAATTCAAGGCAATTTCCGCCATCGTAAAATAGGAAAGAAGACAGGATGATTTTTGAAAGAGACTTTAAGGATTTGACAGAAGAAGACGTGAAACTGCTGGATGCATATTTCGACGGCTACGATTATCAGGCGTCCAGCCACACCTTTATCGCCAACTATATCTGGAGAGATACCCATAAGATCACGTGGCAGGTCATCGGCGACTACCTTTGTGTCGCCGGACTTGGTACGCTGGAAACCGAAGAGGAAGAGTATTTCATGTCCTTTCCTCTGACCAGGACGGGGATCTATGAGAAGGACAAGCTGCGGGAAACCATTGATACTGCAAGAAAGATTTTCGAGAGCAAGGGGAAGCGGTTTGAAATCTCCCTGATCCCGGAATCCCTGGCATCCCTGCTGAAGGAGATTTACGGCAGCCAGGTGGAACTGATCCACGACAGGGATGACGATGACTATATCTATCTGCGGGAGGACCTGGTGAATCTCTCCGGCAGGAAGCTGCACCAGAAGAAGAACCATCTGAACTATTTCCAGCGGACCTATGACTATACTTATGAAGAAATCACGCCGGAGACGGCCCGGGAGGTGCTGGATTTCCTGGAGCGGATCAATCAGCAGAGGCTGCTGGAAATGCCGGAGGAATGGAAGACCATCCTGGAACTGGAGACGAGGGCCATCGATGAACTTCTGAGCCTGCTGCATACCGGAAGGCTGCTTTCGGGGGTGATTCGCATCGATGGTCAGATTGAGGCGGTGACCATCGGGGAATTTGCCAGAACCAACAGTCACGAATCGGTGCTGGTTCATGTGGAGAAGGCCAACCCGGAATTTCGGGGCATCTACCAGGCAATCAATCACGACTTCTGCTGCCATCTCCCGGAGGATGTGGTTTATGTCAACCGGGAAGAAGACATGGGCATGGAAAACCTGCGGCAGACCAAGCTGTCCTATAAGCCGGTAAAGCTGGCAGAAAAATACGAGGCGGCTTTCGTTAAATAAACTACTATTGCCGCAAGGGTTGCCTTTTTCGGCAAATATGGTAAAATAAATATGTATGAAAAAAAAGACAAAGGGAATTGTTATTTTTTTAACTATTGACCCTTGCTTTTTTGTGGTTCCTGTGCTTTAATGGAACTACGAATTGGGTTCGACAACTTATAACTTACTATTTAAGGAGGATACATAAACATGAGAGAAGTTGTTATTGTCAGCGCAGCAAGAACACCGATGGGAAGCTTTGGCGGTTCCTTAAAGGGAATCCCTACCAGAAAACTGGGCGCTATAGCAATCAAGGAAGCTGTAAAGAGAGCCGGAATTACGGGTGAACAGGTAGACGAAGTCATCATGGGTGCTGTACTGCAGGGCGGTCTGGGCCAGAACGTTGCAAGACAGATGACCTTAGATGCAGGCCTGCCAATCGAAACACCGGCAATGACGATCAATAAGGTTTGCGGTTCCGGTCTGAGAGCAGTTGAACTGGCTGCACAGATCATCAAAGCAGGCGACGCTGATATCGTAGTAGCAGGCGGTGCTGAAAACATGTCCGCAACTGCATACGCTATGCCGGCTGCAAGATGGGGTGCAAGAATGAATAACACCCAGATGGTAGACATGATGGTTAACGATGGTCTGTGGGATGCATTCAACGGTTACCACATGGGTATCACCGCTGAAAACGTAGCAGAACAGTGGGGTATCACCAGAGAAGAACTGGATGAATTCTCCGTAATCTCCCAGAACAGAGCAGAAGCTGCCATCAAGGCTGGTAAGTTCAAGGATGAAATCGTTCCGGTAGAAATTCCGCAGAAGAAGGGCGATCCGATCATCTTCGATACCGACGAATTCCCGAAATTCGGCACCACTATGGATAAGGTTGCAAAACTGAAACCGGCATTCAAGAAGGACGGTATCGTAACTGCTGCCAACGCTTCCGGTATCAATGATGCTGGTGCTGCTGTAGTAGTAATGGCAAAAGAAAAGGCTGAAGAACTGGGCATTAAGCCGCTGGTTACCATCAAGTCCTATGCTTCCGCAGGCGTAGATCCTTCCATCATGGGCGTAGGTCCTGTTCCTGCTTCCGAAAAGGCTCTGAAGAAGGCCGGCCTGACCATTAAGGATATCGATCTGGTAGAAGCAAACGAAGCATTCGCTGCACAGTCTCTGGCTGTAAGAAAAGACCTGGGTCTGGATCCGGAAAAGACCAACGTAAACGGTGGTGCAATCGCTCTGGGTCACCCGATCGGTGCTTCCGGCTGCAGAATCCTGATTTCCCTGATCTACGAAATGCTGAGAAGAGAGGATGCCAAGACTGGTCTGGCTACTCTGTGCATCGGCGGCGGTATGGGTACTGCACTGATCGTGGAAAAATAAAAAATAACCTCACATCAGCAAACAGAGGTAAATAAGTATCTGAGGAGCTGCCGGTTTCCGGCAGCTCTTTTATTATCACGAGCATAAAATGCAAAAGGGGAAGGGGCGGTTTGCCCGGCGGTTCATTCCTTCGGTGCAGGATCTCAACGGTAACGGCATTCCGGACGAGCTGGAGGAGAATATGGCCGAAAGTGACTCATAATTGAATCGACAAAATCCGTTCTCCCGACGTTTTCGGTTCGCCTGAGGTGACGAATTTTGAAAACATGTACAAGAATAAGCGGAAAACAGCCCATCTGGAGCTGTTTTTCTCTTTTGGCACAGGACTTGCTTTAGTAGAATAGCGTGAGAATACTTTAATCATTGAAAGGAGTAAAGAATACGTGGAGTTATTATTGAATCCAATTGTGATCGGCGTAGCTGCGCTGATTATTTTATGTCTGCTGAAAGTAAACGTACTGCTTTCTCTGCTGATTTCTGCCATGGTCGCTGGGGTGAGCGCCGGCATGTCCTTCGGAGATACCATCAATACGCTGATTTCCGGCATGGGCGGAAACGCGCAGACTGCACTGAGCTATATCTTACTTGGCATTCTGGCCGCAGGAATGGCATATACGGGGATTACGGAGATTTTGTCCCTGAAAATATCCCATGTGATCGGGAAGCGGAAACTGATGCTGCTGGTGGTACTGACGCTGATTGCCTGCTGCTCTCAGAATCTGATCCCGGTTCATATCGCGTTCATTCCAATTCTGATTCCGGCATTGCTGCCGCTGATGAATGAAATGAATCTGGACCGACGTGGTGCAGCCTGTGCCCTGGCCTTCGGTCTGAAAGCACCGTATATTGCCCTGCCCTTCGGGTTCGGTTGGATCTTCCAGGAACTGATTTCGGATAATCTGACCGCAAACGGCATGGAAATCGAAGTGGGCAATGTATGGAAATACACCTGGCCGCTGGGTGCAGCCATGATCATCGGTCTGGCCATTGCGCTGTTTGTTTTCCGTAAACCTCGCCATTATGAGAATCTGGAAATCGCAGGTGCCCATAACCATGACGCAGCCCAGGCGGCGAATCCGAAAATGCAGCCGGCACACTGGGTGACGCTGGTGGCCGCAGTGGGCACGCTGGTGATCAATCTGCTGACCGACTCTCTGCCGCTGGGCGCTCTGGCCGGCATTCTGATCATGGTATTGTTCGGTGCCATCAAGCTGAAGGATTTGGATACGGTGATCGCAAACGGACTGTCCATCATGGGCCTGATTGCATTCGTTATGCTGGTAGCTGCCGGTTATGCCAATGTGATGAACACCACCGGTGCTGTGGAAGAACTGGTACAGATTTCCCTCGGCTTCATGGGAGGAAGCAAGCTGCTGGCCGCCGTCATGATGATGCTTATCGGTCTGATCATCACTTTGGGCATCGGGACTTCTTTCGGAACCATTCCGGTTCTGGCCGTGCTCTATGTGCCGCTTTGTGCGGAAATGGGCTTCTCTGTAGGCGGAACGGTGATGCTGATTGCGGCAGCAGCAGCGCTGGGCGATGCAGGCTCTCCGGCTTCTGACACAACCCTGGGGCCGACCGCCGGTCTCAATGCCGACGGCCAGCACAGCCACATCTGGGATACCTGTGTACCGACTGCCATCTGCTATAACGTGCCGCTGGCAGTGTGCGCAGTAATCGTGAGCCAGTTTATCTAACTTCGGCTTACAGGCCCAAGTCTTCGCCCACCAGGATCACCTTGATCCGTTTCGGCGGATTGCAGCGGCGGGTCAGCACAAGCTGATTGCAGATGCAGTCCGGGCTGTTGCAGTCGGCACAGGCTCCGGTGATGGCGCAAGGGGTCTTCTTGCCGGTGAAACGGGCTATGTTTTCCGGACTGGCGGTACTGCGGGCACGGGTCCAGGCGTCATCGGCCGTCGGAACCACCTTATTCATGCCGGCTACCACCAGCACGTTTTCCGGGCCGTAAACCAGGGCTGCCACCCGGTTTCCGATGTTGTCGATATTCACCAGCTGGCCGTCTTCGCTGATGGCGTTGCTGCTCATGAGGAACCAGTCGCCGGAGAGGGCCTGGTGTTCGATCTGGTTTTTCTCTTCCGGGCTTGCGGCCAGATCCCGCTCAAACATCCGGTTCCCTCTGGCACGGAGTGCCTCCTTTAATCCCAGGGCATTGATGGTCAGAGATCCGCCGTAGCCCACCGACGCATCGGAAGGGATGAGAGTGAGGATTTTGTCCAGGGCGGCGTCGGCATCCTCGCAGTACCAGGCATCGAAATTTCTCTTTATCAGGGCTTCCGCTACCTTCGGTCCCAGCCGGCCGTAGCGGATTTTTTTAATCTCGTTCATGTTTTTTTCCTCCGTTTTTCACAATCTTTCGATCAAGTTATGATAGTCTTATGACAGTATTATAGTAAATCGGACGGGTTTTGGCAAGGCGAATACTTGCACCGGGCGGCAGTAAATGGTAAAATGGTAGAAATACGAGGGGGTAAACGATGAATGAAGTGATTCGGGTGCTGCTGACCTGCCTGGCTGCGATTTTCGCCGGGGTGATTCTGGGAAACGGCGCCGTATATTTTTTTAACCGCATACCGGGAGGATGGCTCTGTGACTACGGGCAGGAGCCGGACGAGGAACTGCTCCATCCCACGGTCCAGAGACTTCGCAGCACGCCCTGGAAGTATGTGTTCAGCGGGCTGTTTGTTGTGATGGCCGTGTGGCTTGCCATGCGGAATCCGGTTTACGGCGTTGCGGCTCTGGCGGCGGTGTGGCTGCTGTTGGAGATGGCCATTGCCGATATCAAGTACCGGATCGTGCCGGATCAGCTGGTGCTGCTGCTGGTAATCTGCGGCTGCGGATTCATCCCGTTCCATGAGGGAGGCCCTCTTTCGGGACTGTGGGGCGCTCTGGCAGGCTTCGGCGTCATGCTGCTGATCGGAATTCTGGGGAAGCTGATCTACAGAAAGGATACGCTTGGAGGCGGAGACATCAAGCTTTTCGGTGCATTGGGGCTCTGCTGCGGTCTGGACGGGATCATTCCGGTGTTCATTCTGACCACCCTGCTCAGCGCGGGTCATCTGGTGTATCTTCTTCTGCGGCGCAGGGTGAAACCCACGGATCAGCAGCCCATGGTGCCATATATTGCACTGGCAGCAGGAATTTATCTGGTACTTTTGCACGAAATACGGTATAATATAATGATACCACTTTGATTTGAAGTATAGTTTTGCGAAATTTCAGGAGGATTTTTATATATGATTACAAGCAAGCAGAGAAGCTATCTCCGTTCCCTGGCACATAACATTGATCCGCTGGTGTACATCGGCAAGCAGGGGATTACGGAGAATGTCATAAAAGAACTGGACAACTGTCTGGAGAACCGGGAACTGGTGAAGGTGAAGCTGCAGGAGGGCTGTGAGCTGGAGCCGAAGCAGACTGCAAACGACATGGCTGCGGAACTGAACGCCGAGTTTGTACAGGCAATCGGCAGGAAGTTTACGGTATACCGGCAGTCATCGGACCCGGAAAAGCGGCAGATCGTGCTGCCGCGGAAGTAGTCCGGCTTGCGGAAAGCTGAGGACGGCGAAGATTAGCTGAGGACGTCGAAATGGAACGGAATTTTTTGCTGAAAATCGAATATGACGGCAGCGGATTTTCCGGATGGCAGCGGCAGCCCGAAGCCAGGACGGTGCAGGGAGAGCTGGAGGCGGCCCTGAGTCAGGTCATGGGCAAACCGGTGCAGATTCACGGTACCAGCCGGACCGATGCAGGGGTACATGCCCTGGGCCAGCAGGCATCCTTTTCGGGAGAATTCGGGATCCCCACGGAGCGGATCGCCCAGGCGGTCAATAACCGTCTGTCAGGAAAGGGCGGCGGAATCGGCAAAATCGGCCGGGTCGGGGATGTGCGAATTCTTTCCGTCTGTGAGATGCCGACGGAGTTTCATGCCAGGTTTTCTTCGCTGGGAAAGCGGTACCGCTATCTCATCGGAAACAGCCCGGAGACGGATATTTTCCGAAGGAAGTACTGCTATCAGGTGCAGGAACCGCTGGACGATGGGGCAATGCAGGAGGCGGCAGATCTGCTGGTGGGAACCCATGATTTCGCCTGCTTTCAGGCTTCCGGGAGCACGCCGAGAGAGACTACGGTGCGGACGATTTATTCGCTGACGGTGAACCGGCGGGGACAGGATATTGTTCTGGAGGTGACCGGAGACGGTTTCCTATATAATATGGTAAGGATTATAACAGGAACTCTGGTGGAGGTGGGCCTAGGCAGAAGAAGGCCGGAAGACATGACCGGAATTCTGAAAAGCTGCGACAGGCAGAAGGCCGGCCACACAGCGCCGCCGGAGGGACTCTATCTGGCAGAAGTATTTTTTGATGAGGCTGCAGTCCGTGCTGCCCGTGAAGAGGGCATGGACATGGACTGCCGGGACAAGGAGAAGAAGCTATGAACAGACCGAGCTGGGACGAATATTTCATGGAAATGGCCGAATTAACCGCACAGCGTTCCACCTGCATGCGGCGTCATGTGGGCGCCGTCATTGTGAAGGACAAGCGTGCCATCGCCACCGGATACAACGGTGCACCCCGCGGACTTGCTCACTGTGAAGAAAACGGCGGCTGTCTGCGGCAGAAGCTGAACATTCCTTCCGGACAGCGCCAGGAACTGTGCCGGGCGCTCCATGCAGAACAAAATGCAATCATTCAGGCTGCTTCCATGGGACATGCCATTGAAGGCGGCACCATTTACATCACCCACCAGCCTTGCGTGGTCTGTGCGAAAATGATTATCAATGCAGGAATTCAGCGCATCGTGGTCCGGGAGGGGTATCCGGATGAGCTTTCCCTGGAAATCCTGGAGGAAGCGGGTCTGAAGGTGGAGCGGCTGGAAAAGAACGCATAAAGAAACAGTGTAAGGGGAAACGATGAACAGACTAATTTACGATGAATTATGGATCATATTCATTCTGGCACTTTTCATTTCCATGGCATTCACACCGATTGCCATCAAGGTGGCCTATCGGATCGGTGCCATCGATGTGCCGAAGGACGGGCGAAGGATGCATACCCGCGCCATGCCGCGGTTTGGCGGAATGGCCATCTTTATCGGAACCATGGGCTCCATGGCAGCCTTTCTTTCTTTTGACCGGCAGATTGTGGGCGTGATGATCGGCGGAACGCTGATGTATCTTCTGGGTATCATCGACGATCTGAAAAATCTCCCGGCAAAGCTGAAATTCCTGGTGCAAATCGGTATCGCGGCATTGATGTATGGCTGGGGACTCCGAATTGCGTTTCTGACCAATTTCTTTGGAGAAGGGAATCTGGCATTTGCGGCACCGGTCAGCTTTTTCCTGACGATTCTCTGGATTGTAGGCATTACCAATACGGTGAACCTGATCGATGGTCTGGACGGCCTGGCAGCGGGGACATCGGCGATTTCCGCACTTTGCCTTGCCTATGTGGCATATATTTTCGGGCAGTATATTCCGGCAGCTGCCATGCTGGCACTGGCAGGAGGCATCCTGGGATTCCTGCCATTTAATTTTTATCCGGCAAAAATCTTTATGGGTGACGGTGGCTCCCTGTTTCTCGGATTCATGCTGTCTGCCTTGTCCATCGTAGGCCTGACGAAGGGGGCAGCGGTGATTGCGACTTCCGTGCCTATTTTCGTGCTGGGACTGCCGATTTTCGATACTGCCTTCGCCATCTTCCGGCGTTTGATCAATAAGCGGCCGATCATGGAAGCGGACAAGGGCCATCTCCATCACCGGCTCATGAACCTGGGCTACGGCCAGCGCCGGGCGACTCTGATGCTGTACTGCGTCAGCGCCATCATGGGCGTGGCTGCGGTGATGTTCAGCCGGAATCTCAATGTGGAGGGATTCGGCCTGGTGGCTGTGGCCGTTATGCAGATCTACATCTTCCTGACCGATCCGAATCATGTGCTGCCGCAGATCCGACAGGAGCAAGAGGAAAAAGCCAGAGCCATTGAAGCAGCAGCAGGGCTGACACCGGAAGCAGAAGAACCGAAGAAATAACAAACCAAAAAACGAAAGTAAAGAACGAAAAGCAATGAACGAAAAGCAGCTGATTATGGGAGTTGTGGCACATGTAGATGCCGGCAAGACCACCTTATCGGAAAGTATTCTGTACCTGACCGGAGCGATTCGGAAATTAGGCCGTGTGGATCACCAGACGGCCTTTTTGGATACGGATAAAATTGAACAGAGCCGGGGCATTACGGTCTTCTCCAAGGAGGCCCGGTTTCCGCTGGGTGATCTGCAGGTGACACTCCTGGATACACCGGGGCATGTAGACTTCAGCGGTGAAATGGAGCGGACGCTGCAGGTGCTGGACTGTGCCATCCTGGTCATCAGCGGAGCCGACGGTGTGCAGAGCCATACGGTGACTCTCTGGAAGCTGCTGGACACTTACGGGATTCCCGTTTTTCTCTTTGTGAACAAAATGGACCAGCCCGGCACGAATCGGGATGCCCTGCTTTCGTCTCTGGCGGAGCATCTAGGGGAAGGATGCATTTTATTTGAGGATGGAAAGCCGTCTCCGAATGCACTGGAAAATCTGGCCATGTGCAGCGAGCCTCTGATGGAGGAGTATCTAGAAAGAGGCGGCATGGAAGATACGACAGTGCAGCGTGCCATCGCAGAGCGGAAGGTGTTTCCTGTCTGCTTCGGATCTGCACTGAAGCTGGAGGGAGTGGATGCCCTGCTGCAGACTCTGAAAGATTACGCTCCGGTGCAGGAATACCCGGAAACCTTCGGTGCCAGAGTGTATAAAATTACCCGGGATAAACAGGGAAAACGGCAAACCCACATGAAGATCACCGGTGGAACCCTGAAAAACCGCGATCTGCTCCATGGCACGGATCGGAAGGGAGAGCCGTGGGAGGAAAAGGCGGATCAGCTCCGCCTGTATGCCGGGGACAGCTTTCAGATGATACCGGAAGCAGAAGCCGGCACGGTCTGCGCAGTGACGGGACTTGCCCATACCCGGGCAGGAGAAGGTCTGGGATTTGAGGCAGAGTCCATGCATCCGCCGGTTCTGGAACCGGCATTCAGCTATCGGATGATCCTGCCGGAAGAGGCAGATCCTGCACTGACGCTGCAGAAACTGCGGCAGCTGGAGGAGGAAGAACCCCTGCTGCACCTGGTCTGGAAGGAAGCTCTGCAGGAAATTCATGTGGAGGTCATGGGAGACCTGGGACTGGAGATGTTGGAAAGTCTGATCAAACGAAGATTCGACCTGGACGTGTCTTTCGGCACGGGAAGTCTGATTTATAAAGAAACCATTTCAGCGCCGGTCATCGGCATCGGCCACTTCGAGCCCCTTCGCCATTACGCGGAAGTACAGCTGCTTCTGGAGCCGGGCGAGCCGGGGAGCGGGCTGGCTTTTGGTTCGCTGTGCAGCGAGGACAAGCTGGACCGGAACTGGCAGCGGCTGATTTTGACCCATCTGCAGGAGAAAAATCATCCGGGGGTGCTGACGGGAAGCAGTGTGACGGATCTGAAGATCACCATTCTGGGCGGCCGGGCCCATCTGAAGCATACAGAGGGCGGAGACTTCCGTCAGGCTACCTATCGGGCCATCCGTCAGGGACTGCGAAAAGCACAGGCAGCGGGAAACGCCGTGCTTTTGGAACCGGTCTGCCGATTCCGCCTGGAAGTGCCCACGGAGCATGTGGGCAGAGCCATGTCGGATCTGCAGAGAATGGGTGCACAGTCCAGCCTGCAGGAGAACAGCGGTGCCAGGAGCAGCGGATTCGGCGGCGAAACCATGGCAGTCCTCACGGGAAGGGGACCTGCGGCAACGCTGAAGGCGTATGCCCGGGATGTGGCAGCCTATACCAGGGGCCTGGGGAGGTTTCTGTCTTCCATGGATGGATATGGCCCATGCCATAATGCTGCGGAGGTCATCGAACTGGCTGGATACCGGCCGGAAGCAGACCTGGAAAACCCCACCGGATCGGTGTTCTGTGAGCATGGTGCGGCAGTCTATGTCCCATGGGATGAAGTGGATATGCGGGCCCATGTGGACAGCGGATACCGGCTGGACGGGGAAGGCCGTCTGGTAAAAAGCGGTGCTTCCGGCGGTGAAAACAGTGGATCCGGAAAGAAGGAGAAGGGTATCGGCGCCATTTCCGCCAGCGAAAAGGAACTGGAAGAGATCTTTCTCCGGACCTACGGCAAGAGCAAGCGGGATGAAGCCCTGCGGCGGGAACATATGGCCAAGGGAAGCCGACGTCCGCAGGTACCGGATCTGGGCAGCCTGACCCATAAGGAAGACAACAGCGGGGAGAGCTACCTGATTGTGGATGGATATAACGTGATTTTCGCCTGGGAGGAGCTGAAAGCTCTGGCAGCTGTCAATCTGGACAGCGCCCGGGAAGCGTTTCTGGATATTCTGATCAATTATCAGGGTTACCGGAAAATGGGGATCCTGGTGGTCTTCGACGGATACAAGGTAAAGGGCAATCCGGGTACGCAGATGAAGCAGGCGGGACTGGATGTGGTCTATACGAAGGAAGCGGAAACGGCGGACAGGTTCATTGAAAAAACCATCTATGAGCTGGGACGCAAGTACAAGATTACGGTGGTCACCTCAGACCGTCCGGTGCAGATGGCTGCCATGGGGGACGGCGCAGTGCGCATGTCTGCGAGGGAGTTCTATCAGGAAGTTATGGCAGTTTCCGAGGAAATCCGGCAGAAGCTGCAGAAACAGCGACCAGAGCGGAACCGGCCTTTTGAGGGAAAGCTGGAATCCCGGGCGGAAGCGAAGGATTTTGATAAAAAAATGCCGCACAAATAGAAGAAAAATAGTGACATTTGGTGCATATGGGTATATACTGAAAAATGGAGTGAAAAAGAAAGGAAAAAGATAAGAATGGGTTAAAAAAGAGAGAAAGTGTGGTGTGTGATGAAGAAATTATTGAAATTGTGTGGAGTCATCCTGGTTCTGATTCTGTTTTTCACTGCTCTGCGGTGGGTAAACCAATGGGCCCGGGATGCACAGGATACTGCTGCAGTATCCGTGGTGGATCATGTTGTCAATGCGGCGCCGGAATTTACCGTCTATGATGCGGAAGGACAGCCGGTCAGTCTGAGTGAATTCGCAGACAGGCCGATTGTTCTGTATTTCTGGGCCAGCTGGAACGACCAGTGCAGGGAAGATCTGCACGCCTTCGAAGAGGCATATCAGGAATACGGCCAGCAGGTGGAATTCCTGATGATCAATATGACCGACGGAAGCAAGGAGACGCCGGAAACTGCCGGCGCATTTCTGGATCGGATACAGCACAGCTTTCCAGTCTACTTCGATCTGGATCAAAGTGCCTATGTGACCATTCCCGTCCGGTCGATTCCGTCGACCTATTACATAGACCGGGATTTTCAGATGGTAGCCCGAGCCACCGGCGGCACCAATACCGAGGAGACCCTGGAAGAAGGCCTGCAGATGCTGCTGGAGGATGCAGCGTAGAAGATGAAATAAGAGAAATACGAAGACGACATAAATCAGGGATTGCCTGGCTTATGTCGTTTTTATGTGCAGTCATTTCGATGCACGCCTCCGAAAAGACGCTGCGCCCCGCCATCCTCCGGCATAAGACATGCAGCCGGGGGCATATATTTTGCGAAGAGGGGCGGATTTAACCTGAGTTTAACATGGATGCGGTTTCAGCTTTAACATTGCTGCCGTATACTCAGACTGTAAAAAGGAAAACATAGAATAAATAGTTCGAGGAGGAAAATCGAAATGAAAAAATTACTTGCAATCGCACTTACCATCGCCATGATCTTCTCTATGGCAGCCTGCGGAAACAGCGGCAGCAGCGAAGAGGGAGCAGAAGGCGGTGCAAACCCTATTACCGTTGTATCCAGAGAAGACGGTTCCGGCACCAGAGGTGCTTTCGTAGAACTGATGGGA
>JAEDMR010000218.1 GCA_016302925.1 Bacillota bacterium | reverse complement strand
CTTGCCAGCGTCACCGCATCTTCCAGATTTTCCATGAACGCACCGTCGCCCACCTTTACGTCCAGAACGATGGCATCAGAGCCAGCCGCAAGTTTTTTGCTCATAATACTGGACGCAATGAGACCAAAATTATCCACGGTAGCCGTCACATCCCGCAGAGCATACAACTTTTTATCCGCCGGCGTGATATGGGCCGTCTGTCCGATGACCGCCATACCGATCTCGTTGACCTGGTTCAGGAACTCAGATGGCTCCAGTGCAGTCCGTAAGCCCGGAATGGATTCCATCTTATCCACCGTTCCGCCGGTGAAGCCCAGACCCCGTCCGCTCATCTTGGCGATGGGTACACCGCAGGCAGAGGCCAGAGGCGCCACCACCAGCGTTGTCTTATCTCCCACTCCGCCGGTGGAATGTTTGTCAACCTTAATTCCTTTTATAGGTGACAGATCAATGGTGTCGCCGGAATACCGCATGGCCTGGGTCAGCTCTACGGTTTCCTCTTTGCTCAGCCCCTGGAAATAAATTGCCATCAGCAGCGCAGACACCTGATAATCCGGAATGTCTCCTGCCACATATCCATCGATGATCCACTGGATTTCTTTCCGGCTCAGTTCCTGTCCGTCTTTCTTTTTCTGTATCAGTGTTACCATATTCATTTCAGTATATCCCCCTTAAAACTTTCTCCGATGCCGGTATCTGCCACACCCAGATAGTCCGATATGGTGGCACCGATATCTGCGAAGCTCTTCCGGATGCCCAGGTTCACACCCTGGCGGCAGTTTTTGCCGTAAACCAGCAGCGGAACGTATTCCCGGGTATGGTCTGTTCCCGGTGCCGTCGGATCATTGCCGTGGTCCGCGCAGATCATAAGGATGTCTTCCTCGCCCAATGCATCCAGGATCTCCGGAATGCGGGCGTCGAACTCCTCGATGCAGCGGCCGTACCCCTGCGGATCCCTTCTGTGTCCGTATTTGGAGTCGAAATCCACCAGATTCGTGAACAGGAACCCCTCAAAATCCATTCTCAAGGCTTCAATGGTCTTGTCCACACCGTCCATATTGCTGACGGTATGCACACTTTTCGCCACACCCTTCTCATTGAAAATATCTCCGATTTTTCCCACGCCGTACATCATCTTCCCGCCTTTGGACACCATGTCCAGGGTGGTATCTGCAGGCGGTGTGACCGCATAGTCTCGTCGGTCCGATGTCCGTTCCCGTTTGCCGTCCTTCATGATATACGGACGGGCAATGACTCTGCCGCAGGCCCAGTCACCCACCAGAAGTCTGCGTGCAGTCTGGCAGATTTCATAAAGCTCCTCCAGCGGAATCACATCGAGATTGGCTGCAATCTGAAATACGCTGTCTGCAGAGGTATATACGATTGGTTTGCCGGTGGCTTCATGCTCCGGCCCAAGTTCTTCAATGATTTCTGTCCCAGAGGCAGGATAGTTGCCCAGACACTGTCTTCCGATCTCCGCCTCAAAGGCAGCCATGAATTCTGCAGGAAAACCCTGCGGATATGTTTTGAACGGTACATCCGTCCGAAGTCCTGCAATTTCCCAGTGACCTGTAGTGGTATCCTTCCCACGGGAAAGCTCGGCCATCTTGCCGTAACATCCCAGCGGCTCCGCAGCCGCCAGCCGTCCGCCGCAGACACCGTCAATATTTCCGAAACCCAGCTTCAGCAGGTTAGGGATCGCAAGGCCCCCGCAGGCTTCCCAGATATGACCGAAAGTATCTGCCCCTGTATCGCCGTATGCTGCAGCATCAGGCAGCGCCCCCACACCTAAACTGTCCGTTACGATTACTACTGCTTTTTTCATAGTTTATCCCTCCTTCGGAATGACCTGCTGCGGCATTCCTTCCACATAATCTAAAGATACAAGCCGATACTCCACACCGTTAAAGATACCCTTCAGCCCGTGCTTATAAGCATCTTTTCCGTGGAGATGTCCGTAAACGCAGGTTTTCACGCCGTACTCGCTCATAAGCCGGGTAAAACCGCTTTCCTGCTGCATGTCATTGGTCGGCGGATAGTGAAGCACGCCGACGATCTGGTCTGCCCCTGCCTTTCGTCCTTCCTCCAGGGAAAGGCGGAGACGAAGCAGCTCCCGTTCGTAGATTTTACGGTCATGGTCCGTATATCCGTCTGTTCCCGGACAGTTCCATCCCCGGGTACCGCAGATTGCTGTCCGCAGGCCGGTTTCCGGATCCTCTGCCACATGGCACTGGTTCTGGGTGAAGCACATGGTGCCGTCCTCATACAGCTTATTCAGCCGGCTGATGGACTGCCACCACAGATCGTGGTTTCCCTTGAAGAGAATCTTCTTTCCCGGCAGTGCATGGATCCAGTCCAGATCGGCCATGGCTTCTTCCAGCTTCAGTCCCCAGGAGATATCACCGCACAGGATGACCACATCTTCCGGCGCCACCGTCTCACTCCAGTTTTTATACAGTTTTTCCGTGTGACCCACCCATTGGCCGCCGAAGATGTCCATGGGCTTCTGCACCCCTTCTCCGAAGGACAGATGCGGATCACCGATTGCAAAGATTTTCATATTCCGTTTACTCTCCTTCGTAATCTGCGACAGGCAGCTCATCCAGTTCCAGCAGCCGGCTGGCCTGCCTCTGGTCCATGGCAGTGACGCCTCGCAGCTTTCTCTGAATGCTTCGGGTCCTGGTGCCGATCAGCTTATCCAGCTCCGCATTGGCCTGGTTAATCCTGGTCTGCGTGGCCTCCAGTACCGTTCCGAATTTATCGAACTCCGTCTTAACAGCCCCTAGCACGTCCCATACCTGACTGGAATGCTTCTGGATCGCCAGAGTCCGGAATCCCATCTGCAAACTGTTCAGCAGAGCCGCCATGGTGGTCGGCCCGGCGATGCTGATCTTATAATCCCGCTGTAGGACTTCCAGCAGCCCCCGCCGTACCACTTCCGCATACAGTCCCTCGAACGGCAGGAACATGATGGCAAAATCCGTGGTGTACGGCGGTTCCACATATTTCTCGTGAATATCTCGCGCCTCGGATTTGATTACCCGTTCCAGATTCCTCGCTGCAGCTTCCACCGCAGCAGAATCTCC
>JAEDMR010000217.1 GCA_016302925.1 Bacillota bacterium | reverse complement strand
AGGAATATGAGACATTTATGCAGTTTACCCCCTGCTCTGTCTGTAAGGGGCAGAGGCTCAAGCCGGAAGCACTGGCTGTTACTGTGGGTGACAAAAATATTTTTGAGATTACATCCATGTCCATTGCCATGCTGACAGAATTTATGGAACATCTGGCACTGACCCAGACACAGCAGATGATCGGCGGTCAGGTTCTGAAAGAAATCCGGGCAAGAATTCGATTCCTGATGGATGTGGGACTGGATTATCTGACCCTTTCCCGTGCCACAGCAACCCTGTCCGGCGGAGAAGCTCAGCGTATCCGTCTGGCTACCCAGATCGGTTCCGGTCTGGTGGGTGTGGCCTATATTCTGGATGAGCCAAGTATCGGTTTGCATCAGAGAGATAACGATAAATTGCTGAATACCCTCTGTCATCTGCGTGATCTGGGTAATACCCTGATCGTGGTAGAACACGATGAGGACACCATGCGTGCAGCGGACTGTATTGTGGATATCGGTCCCGGTGCCGGGGAGCATGGCGGAGAACTGGTGGGCATCGGTACAGCAGAAGATTTGATGAACAATCCCAATTCTGTCACAGGTGCCTATCTGAGCGGAAGATTGCGGATCCCTGTTCCGGAGGAAAGAAAGAAACCTTCCGGCTGGCTGACGGTACGTGGAGCAAAGCAGAACAACCTGAAAAATATTGATGTGAAGTTCCCTCTGGGCGTGCTGACCTGCGTGACTGGTGTATCTGGCTCCGGAAAGAGTTCTCTTGTGAATGAGATTCTTTATAAGAGTCTAGCCAAAAAGCTGAACAGGGCCAGGACAATACCCGGGGAGCATCGATGTATTGAAGGCATGGAAGCTCTGGATAAGGTCATCAATATCGACCAGTCACCCATCGGAAGAACCCCTCGTTCTAATCCGGCTACGTATACCGGTGTGTTTGACCAGATTCGTGATCTCTTTGCGGCAACTGCCGATGCAAAAGCAAGGGGATATAAAAAAGGAAGATTCAGCTTCAATGTCAAGGGAGGACGGTGTGAGGCCTGCAGCGGTGATGGCATTATCAAGATTGAGATGCATTTCCTTCCCGATGTCTATGTTCCGTGTGAAGTATGTCAGGGAAAACGCTATAACCGTGAAACCCTGGAAGTTAAGTATAAAGGAAAGAGCATTTATGATGTGCTGAATATGACGGTGGAAGAGGCAGTAAAGTTCTTTGAAAATGTTCCTTCCATCCGAAGAAAAATAGAGACACTGAATGACGTGGGATTGTCTTATATTCGTCTGGGACAGCCCTCAACAACGCTTTCGGGAGGCGAGGCACAGAGAGTCAAGCTGGCCACAGAACTGTCCCGAAGAAGTACGGGAAAGACGGTGTATATTCTTGACGAGCCGACGACCGGTCTGCATTTTGCGGATGTCCACAAGCTGATCGACATTCTGCGGCGGCTGGCAGAAGGAGGCAATACGGTCATTGTCATCGAACATAATCTGGATGTGATCAAGACGGCAGATTATATCATTGATATCGGTCCGGAGGGCGGAGACCGGGGCGGAACGGTCATTGCGCAGGGAACTCCGGAGGAAGTAGCTAAAAATCCGGTATCTTACACCGGAAAGTATGTCGAAAAATACCTCTAAAAAACGCTTTCCATTTCAGCCGCGATTGTTTATAATGTCTTTGTATATTGTAACTGTTCAGAACAGTTACGAATGAAGTTTGTTACGTCACGGAGTGAACAGTAACTGAAGTTTGAAAGGGGAATCATATGGCATCAGCAGATATAGGAATTGATTTGGGAACTTCCAGTATTCTTGTTTATACAAAAGAAAAAGGAATCGTTTTAAAAGAACCTTCCGTAGTTGCCTATGATAAAGATGCGGACAAAGTAAAAGCGATTGGAGAGGAAGCCAGGCAGATGATCGGAAGAACGCCGGGCAATATTATGGCGATTCGTCCGCTGCGTCAGGGCGTCATTTCTGATTATATGATAACAGAAAAAATGCTGAAGCATTTTATACAGAAAGCGATGGGCAGAAAGGCATTTCGCAAACCAAGAATCAGCATCTGCGTGCCAAGCGGCGTGACAGAGGTTGAACGAAAGGCTGTGGAAGAAGCAACTTATCAGGCCGGTGCAAGGGAAGTCCATATTATTGAAGAACCTGTAGCCGCAGCCATCGGAGCCGGTATTGATATTACGAAACCGTTTGGAAACCTGATTGTAGATATCGGAGGCGGCACCACGGATATTGCGGTTATTTCTCTGGGCGGTGTTGTGGTTTCTGCATCGATCAAAATTGCCGGTAATGATTTTGATGAGGCAATCGTCCGTCATGTCCGCAAGACACATAATCTGTTTATCGGTGAACAGACGGCAGAAGCAGTGAAAATCAAGATCGGTACCGCATGCAAACGCCCGCAGATTACGACGATGGAAGTGAAGGGAAGAAATGTCATTACCGGGCTGCCGAAAACGGTTACTCTCACTTCTGAAGAAATCAGAGGAGCCCTTCATGAATCTGTGGTGAAGATTGTGGAGGCTGTCCATGGTGTTCTGGAGAAAACACCGCCGGAACTGGCGGCCGATATTGTGGAGAGAGGAATTATACTTACCGGTGGAGGAGCACTGCTGGATGGTCTGGAAGAAATATTGACAGAACGAACCGGAATCAATACCATAACAGCAGAGAATCCGGCCTGTGCAGTTGCAGAGGGAACAGGAAAGTATGCAGAAATGATGGCAAAACTGGGAAGATAAGGATAGCGTACATGCAGAATACAGTGGAGGGATATGTAGATCATATCATTTTTCGCAATGAGGATAATGGGTATACAGTTCTGAACCTGATGGTAAATGGTTCAGAACTGACCTGTGTGGGAATATTTGAATATATTGGCGAGGGGGAACTTCTGGAACTGACAGGAACGTATGTAGAGCATTCCACTTATGGACAGCAGTTTAAGGTGGAGTCCTATGAGACGAAGATACCGGAAGATACCGTCGCTATCGAAAGATATCTTGGCTCCGGCGCAATCAAAGGCGTGGGAGCTGCTTTGGCCGCAAGGATTGTTCGAAGATTCGGTGAGGATACCATGCGGATTCTGGAT
>JAEDMR010000031.1 GCA_016302925.1 Bacillota bacterium | reverse complement strand
GTGGTGGTCCCTGACTATCAGCTGTCTCTGGCCATCGGTAAGGAAGGTCAGAATGTACGTCTGGCAGCCAAGGTCAGCGGATGGAAGATCGACATCAAGAGCCACAGTCAGTACGAAGCTGCAATGAAAGCGGCAGAAGAAGCTGCGGAAACCCAGCCGGAGATCGAGTATGTGGATGAAGCTGTGGAAGCCGGAGCACCAGAAGCTGAAGTGCCGGAAATTGTTGAGATCGAGGAGGAGTAACCCTTGAAAGAACGGAAGATTCCTATGAGACGGTGCATCGGCTGCATGCAGTCCAGAGAAAAGAACTGCCTGATTCGAATCGCGGGCTATGAGGGACAGCTGAGCCTGGATCCGACCGGAAGAGCCAAGGGCAGAGGCGTATATCTCTGTCGTGACAATAAGGAATGCTGGGCGATGGCAGATAAACGCAAAGCCATCGAACGGAATTTCGATATGCCGGTAACGGAGGAGATGAAGCGGGAAATCTTCAGACAGCTGGAGGCCCTGGAAGATGGAAAATAAAGTTCTCTCTTATCTTGGGTTTGCGGCGAAGGCCAGGAAACTGGTCACCGGCTATAATACATGTATCTACATGATGGAAAAGAAAAAAATCAGACTGCTTATCCTTGCGGAGGATCTGTCGGAAAACTCCGTGAAAAAAATGGTGTCCGCTGCAGAGAAACACAAAGTTCCCTGCAAAATCTACGGAGCCGGGGAGCAGCTGTCGAGAATAACGGGAAATGCCGGCAAAGGGATTTTCGGCATTACCGATGAAAATTTTGCGAAAGTCATATCAGATGGGATTGATCATATTCAATCAGAACAGTAAGGAGGTGTTCTAATGGCAACAGACAATAAAGAGACGAAAATTGTAAAAGCCGCCCCGAAGAAGACGGAAAGCCAACAGGACGAACAACCAAGAGTGACTGTAAAGGCTGCAGTAAAGCCGCAGTCCAGACCACAGAAGCAGACAAGAACCCCTGCGGCCGCAAGCGACCGCCCGACGCAGAAACCGCCGATGGGAAAACCTGTTGCGAATAGAGAACTGGAGGGACGGCCGAGACCGCCGATGGGCAAACCGGTTATTCCAAAGGAGTTTGCGGAGAGAGATAAGAAGAAGGACGAGGCGGCAATGCCTGCAACCCCTGCAGCTTCGGCAACTCCGGCAGCGCCTGCGGTGGAAAAACCTGCAGAAAAGGCAGTGCCTGCAGTAACGGCACCCGAAAAACCGGCTCCTGCACCGGAAAAAGCAGCACCTGCTGCAGAAAAACCGGCTGCCCCTGCAGCGGAAAAATCAGCGCCTGCGGCAGAAAAGCCGGCAGAAAAGCCGGCAGAAAAACCGGCTGCAGAAACCAGACAGCAGACCGGTGATCGTCCGGCCAGACCGGTTCGTCAGAACGAAGGCCGGGATGGCAGAGACAGCCACGACAACCGACAGGCCAGGGACGGACGTCCGGGAGACCGTGACGGCCGTGGACCGAGAAATGATCGCGACAGCCGCGGTCCGAGAAACGACCGTGACGGCCGTCCGAACAGAGACGGCCGCCCGGGGGATCGGGACAGCCGTGGACCGAGAAACGACCGGGATAACCGCGGACCGAGAAATGATCGTGACGGCCGCGGCGATCGTCCACAGGGAGGAAACCGTCCGCAGGGCGGAGGTCGTCCTCGTCAGGAACGCCCGGCTGACAAGCCGAAGCTGGAAACCAAACCGACCCAGCGTAAGCCGGAAAAGCTTGCACATCACGACAAGGAAAGAGATAAATTCGCCAAACTGGAAAACGGCGGCAAGAAGAATAAGCAGAAAATCCAGGAGCGTTCCCTGGAAAAACAGGCGAAACCGAAGAAGCACAATAAACCAAAGCCTGTTGTAGAAGAGGTAGAAGAAATGGAACCATTACCAGAGGGTACAACGGTTATCACCGTGCCGATCACTGTAGCAGGTTTCTGTGAACAGGTGGGTATTTCCACATCACAGGTGATTATGGCACTGATGAAACTGGGTATCATGGCGAACATCAACCAGAATATCGACGAAGATACCGTGATGATTCTGGCAGACGAGCTGAAGATTAGCGTGGCTGTCGGCAAGGTGGAATCCGAAGAGGAAGAAGAAGGTCTGGAGCTTTTCGAGGACAGAGAAGAAGATCTGAAGCCGAGACCACCGATCATCACCGTAATGGGACACGTTGACCACGGCAAGACTTCTCTGCTGGATGCGATCCGCAAGACCAATGTGACTTCCACAGAGTCCGGCGGCATCACGCAGCATATCGGTGCATCCGAGGTATCCATCAACGGACAGAAGATCGTATTCCTGGATACACCGGGACATGAAGCATTTACTGCCATGCGTGCCCGCGGCGCCCATGTAACAGATATCGCGGTACTGGTCGTTGCTGCGGACGATGGTGTTATGCCGCAGACGGTGGAATCCATCAGCCATGCCAAGGCGGCAGGTGTACCGATTATCGTAGCCATCAATAAGATCGATAAGCCGGGTGCAAATCCGGATCGCGTAAAACAGGAACTGACCGAACACGGTATCCTGGTAGAAGACTGGGGCGGCGATGTGATTTCCGTGCCGGTATCTGCCAAGAGCGGGGAAGGTATCGTCAACCTGCTGGAAATGATCCTGCTGCAGGCGGAAGTACTGGAACTGCGTGCCAACCCGAACCGTCTGGCTATGGGTTCTGTCATCGAAGCCAGACTGGATAAGAACAAGGGACCGGTTGCAACTCTGCTGGTGACCAACGGTACCTTAAAGAGCGGCATGAGTGTCGTAGCAGGTACCTGCTCCGGAAGAATCCGACTCATGACCAACTACAAGGGCGATACCATCAAGAAGGCCGGCCCTGCCACCGCCGTTGAAATCCTCGGTCTGACCGATGTACCGGAAGCCGGTGACGAATTCAATGCAGTGAAGGAAGATAAGCTGGCAAGAGAAATCGCCGAAAACAGAAAAGCAAAACTGAGAGAAGAGATTTTGGCCAGAAACGCAAGCACTACCCTGGAACAGCTCTTCAGCCAGATTCAGGAAGGAGAAACCAAGGATCTGAACCTGATCATCAAGGGCGACGTACAGGGTTCTGTGGGTGCCATTGTGGCTTCTCTGGAAAAATTAAAGAACGAAAACGTAAGGGTAAAGATCATCCATACCGGCGTGGGTACGGTAACAGAGTCCGACGTAATGCTGGCCGGCACTACCGGTTCCATCATCATCGGCTTCAATGTCCGTCCGACCACTGCGGTGCAGACCTTTGCCGACCGGGAAAATATCCAGATTCGTCTGTACAGAGTCATCTACGACATCATCAACGATGTGGAAGATGCCATGAAGGGTATGCTGGATCCGGAATTCAAGGAAGAAGTGCTGGGTAAAGCGGAAGTCAGAACCACCTTCAAGGTGCCTGGCGTGGGAACCGTTGCAGGTACTTATGTACTGGAAGGAAAGATGCAGAGAAATGCGGAAGTCCGTCTGGTGCGTGACGGCATCGTAATCCACGAAGGCAAGATTTCTTCCCTGAAGCGTTTCAAGGACGATGCAAAGGAAGTAAATCAGGGCTACGAATGCGGTCTTGGCATTGAAAACTACAATGATGTCAAGGAAGGCGACATCATCGAGTGCTTCCACATGGTTGAGATTGAAAGGAAATAAGAACCTATGGGAAAAGGATACAGACAGGGCAGACTGGGTGAAGAAATCCGCCGTATCATCAGCGAAATGCTGATTCACGGCGTGAAGGATCCCCGCCTGTCCGGCATGATCAGCCTGACCGGTGTAGAAGTCACCAGCGACGGCAGCTACGCCACCTGCTTCGTTTCCATCCTGGGGCTGAATCAGAACCAGGAGGAGCGGCAGAAGGAAGCGGAGGACGTTCTGGCTGGTCTGAACAGTGCCAAGGGCCTGTTCAAACGGGAAATCGGCCATCAGATCAAGCTGCGCCATGTCCCGGAGCTGATTTTTAAAATCGATGAATCTCTGGAGTACGGAAGACATATCTCGGAGATCATCGGCACGCTGGGAATCGAGAATTACCAGAGCGATGAAGAAGTTGACGACGAAGAAATTGACAGTGAAGAGTATACAGAAAATGAAAGATAACAATACGTTTCGTGAAATAGGTGAAAAACTGCTGGAAGCAGATTCGGTGCTGGTGTATCCCCATGTGAATATGGATGGGGATGCACTGGGCTCTGCCGTGGCTGTCTGCAGGACACTGCGAAACCTGGGAAAAACCTGTTGGATCCTGATTGAAGACGATATTCCGCGCAATCTGCAGTTTCTGGATCGGGGGTACTGTACCTGTGACCAGAACGTTGTAAGTGCTCCGGATGTTTCTCTGTGCCTGGATTGCGGGGATGTCAGCCGGTTCCTGAAGAGGAAGGACAAGTTCCGGGAAGGAAAGGTGAACATCTGTATCGACCATCACCGGACGACTGTACCGTTTTGTCAGTACAACTATGTGGATCCGGATGCTGCCGCCACGGGCCAGCTGGTTTATTACCTGCTGCAGGAGATGGGAACAGAAATTGACGGCGAAATTGCCGATGCGATTTTCGCTGCCATCACCACAGATACAGGTAATTTTCAGTATTCCAACACCACGAAGGAGTGCCATGAAATCACGGCGGAACTTTACGAGAAGGGAGTTGACGTTCGCAGAGTCAGTCAGCAGGTCTATGAAAGCGTCCGGCTGGAGCGAGTCATGCTCCACGGAAAGGCTCTGAGTCAGCTGGAGATTTTTGCCGGCGGTCAGGCTGCCATGACGGTGGTTACCCAGCGGATGCTCCGGGAAACCGGAGCCGGCATGGACGAAACGGAAGGGATTGTGGACAAGCTCCGCGCCATCGACGGTGTGGAGATTGCCATTCTGGTAAAAGAAGATGTGGATAAGATCAAGCTGAGCCTCCGGGCAAAAAGCCGGGCCAATGTGGCCGTGATCGCGGAGCATCTGGGAGGCGGCGGCCATACGAAAGCGGCCGGCGGCACGATGAAAATGACGCTGGAAGAAGCACTGCCTCTCATCAGACAGGAAGTGGAGAACGCTTTATTATGACAAGAGACGGAATCATCAATATCAACAAGCCGCAGAATATGACGTCCCATGACGTGGTGCGCAGTCTGCGCCGCCTGCTTGGTATGAAGAAAATCGGACACACAGGCACCCTGGACCCAATGGCGACCGGGGTGCTTCCTGTTTGTCTGGGCAGCGCCACCAGAATCACCGAATATCTGGATCTGGACTTCAAAAAATACCGGTGCACCATGCTGCTGGGCATGAATACAGATACCCAGGACATCTGGGGCGAAAAGACGGAGGAATTCGACACCTCCGGAATCACGGAAGAAGCAATCCGAAGAGCATTTGCAGCCTTTCACGGCGAGATTCTGCAGACACCTCCCATGTACAGTGCAGTCCGGGTGAGCGGACGAAGGCTTTATGAATATGCCAGGGCGGGGGAAACGGTGGATGTGAAATCCCGCAAAATATACATTCGCGACCTTACGGTGGATGCGGTGGATCTGGATGCCATGACGGTTACGTTTACGGTGGAATGTTCGAAGGGAACCTATATCCGGACCATCTGTCAGGATGTGGGGCTGGCGCTGGGAACCGGCGCCGTGATGACTTCCCTGGTGCGGCTTGCCAGCGGCAGGTTTACCATTGAAGATGCTGTGACTCTGGATGAGCTGGCGGCCATGAAGGAAGCAGCCGTGAAGGAAGCAGCCGTGAAGGAAGCGGAACGCGAAAATGGTGACGGGCTGCCGCCGGATGACAGCTGGATCGATGAGGTACTGCTGCCGCCGGACTATCCGCTGATTCATTTCGGCCGGGTACTTTTGAACCCGGAGCTGAGCAAAAAATTCGTAGATGGCTGGCACATTTCCCTGCGGGACTGCCGCATTGAGGAAGAGCCGGAATACGCCCGAAAGGATGCGGAAATGGACATTCGGGACGAATACCGGCGGGCATGGTCACTGTACCGGGAGGGGTGCGGCGGCGAAATGCCGCAGTTCCTGGGGGTGGCCTTCTACGACCGGAAATATAAGAAGCTGGTTGCGGATAAAGTTTTTTTCAGAGGTGAAGGAAATGAAAATCTTTAACAATATTGACGAGATCAGAGAGATTGAACCCTGCTGTGTGGCACTGGGAAATTTTGATGGTGTCCATGCAGGCCATCAGGCCCTGATCCTGCGGGCTGTGGAAAAAGCGAAGGAACGAAACCTGAAAAGCGGTGTGTTCAGCTTTTCCACCCATCCGAAGAACCTGTTTGCAGGAAAAAATGTGGTGAAGAACATCATCTACCAGGAGGAAAAGGCGGCGCTCATTGAAAAACTGGGTGTGGACTATCTGTTTAATGTGCCGTTTACCCGGATAGTGGCGCAGATGGAGCCTGTGGAATTTATCGACGAACTGCTGGTGGACCGCATGCAGATGAAAGAGGCTTTCTGCGGATTCAACTACCGGTTCGGCTATAAGGCTGCGGGAAACCCTGAGATTCTCCGGCAGGAGGGACTGATGAAGGGGTTTCACGTCAATGAAATTCCTCCGGTGACCATCGACGGAGATGTGGTAAGTTCCACGCTGATCCGCGGCCTGATCAAGGCGGGAGAAGTGGAGGAGTGCGAGAAATATCTGGGACGCCGGTACAGCATCGGCGGAGAGGTGGTGGTCGGAAACAAGCTGGGCAGAACCATCGGCTTTCCGACGTCCAATATCACCATCGATGAAACCATGGTGACCCCGCCTAACGGTGTATACATCACTTACTGCATCTATAACGGCCACAAATATCCGAGTGTAACCAACGTGGGCGTGAAGCCGACCATCGGATCATTTAAAAAGAATATGGAAACCCATATCTTTGATTTTAATAAAGAACTGTACGGGAAACATATCCGGGTGGAATTCCTGAAGATGACCAGAGATGAAGTAAAATTCAGCAGTGTGGAGGAACTGGCTGCACAGATCGTAAAGGACTGCAGAACAGCGAAAGAGTATCACGGAATTCAGGATTGAAAACGGGAAAATAAGATTAAATCTGATTTTAATAAGATGGCTGGGATGATTTCAGCCGTCTTTTTACTTTCCTTACAGGGGGTTGGCGGTTTTCGGACCGGGGGTTTGATGGCACTGATTTTGCATATTTATCGCTTGAATGGAGGCGAAAACAGATGTATGATTTAATCTTGAAAAATGTCAGAATTCTGGACGGCACCGGTGCACCCTGGTATCGGGGAAGCATCGCGGTGAAGGACGGACGAATTGTCCGGATCGGTGCTGAAGCAGGAATGAATGAGCAGGCGTGTGAAGTGGTCGATGGAGAAGATCGGTATCTTGCACCGGGCTTTATCGATATTCACTGCCACAGTGATACATCTCTTCTGACATATCCTAAGGCGGAGAGTCGGATCTTTCAGGGCATTACCACAGAAATCGGCGGTGCCTGCGGCCTGTCAGTGGCTCCGGTCAGCCGGGATCCTGAAAGAAAGCAGATGCTGAAGGATTATGTGGGAAACCTGGATTACACATGGGAAACCATCGGTCAGTTTCTGGACCGGGTGAAAGAGGAGAAGACCAGCACCAATTTCGGAACTGCGGTGGGACATGGCAGTATTCGTCTGGCGGCCATGGGGTTTGATGCCAGGAAACCAACGAATGAGGAAATGAAGCATATGAAGGAGATGCTGCGGCAGGCAATGGAAGATGGGGCATTCTGTATGTCCAGCGGACTGATTTATCCACCGGGCTGCTATGCAGATGCGGATGAGCTGGCGGAACTGTGTCGGGAACTGGTCCCTTACGGTGCGTTTTATGAAACCCACATGCGGGATGAGGGGGAAGGCGTGGTAGAGGCCGTGAAGGAAGCGTTGGAAATCGCAGAACGGTCCGGTGCACCACTGCAGATCTCACATCACAAAGTGACGCGGAAATCTGTCTGGCAGGTGCATTGCCGCACGACGATTGCTCTGATGGAGCAGGCACGGAGGCGCGGACTGGATGTGAAGGCAGATCAATATCCGTACAGTGCGTCCGCTACGACTCTTGACAGCAATGTACCCCTGTGGGCGTTTGAAGGCGGAGTGGATGCGATGATCTCCAGGCTGACAGATCCGGAGCAGCGGAAACGAATCAATGAAGAAGCCAATGCTTCCCACATCGGCAGATGGGGAGATATCTTCGTCGCTTATGCAGAAAGTGAAAAGAACCAGTGGACCGTGGGTAAATCGATAGAGGAAATCGCAGAAATTCGTGGGGTGGATCCTGCGGATGCATGCTTTGACCTGGTGGTGGAAGAACGCTGCCGGGTAGGTGAAGTCAACTTCGGCATGTGCGAAGAGGATATTGAGTATATCATGAAGCAGCCGTTTGTCATGACAGGCTCTGATGGCGAGGCAGTATCGCTGGATTATCCTGGACAGCCGCATCCGAGATGGTATGGTACATTTCCGCGAATTATCGGAAAATACTGCAGGGAGCGGAAGCTGTTTCCGCTGGAGACGGCTGTTTTCAAGATGACAGGACTTCCTGCAGGCAGACTGGGTCTGCAGGACAGAGGGCTGATTCGGGAAGGCATGTGGGCTGACTTGGTGCTCTTTGATTTCGATAATATAAAGGATACACCGGATTACAGCAAGCCGAAACAGCCTTGTGAGGGAATCCTCAGAGTGTATGTAAACGGCGTGCTGACCGCCGAAAACGGCAGGCACACCGGTGCACGGAGCGGACAGATTTTGCGAAGAGGGAAAGGAGAAAAATAAAATGGACAGAAAGACGGAAATCATCGAAGAAATTCAGAAAATCGAAAGCGAAAACCAGGGCAGGGGCGGTATTTATTATCAGAATCTGGTGACCGGCGAGACCTGGGGATACAGAGAAAAGGAACCGTATCTGGCAGCAAGCATCGTGAAGCTTCCGCTGATGGCTGCTATTCTTCTGATGAAAAAGCAGGGACTGACCAGCTTCCGCGATCAGATTACGGTAAAGGAAAGCCAGAAGATTCCCGGCTGCGGTGTGGTGCAGCATATGACCGGAGAACCGACGCTGGATATTGAGACCCTTTGCAAATTCATGATTACCATCAGTGACAGCTGTGCTACCAATGTGTTATTCCGGCATTACGGTGCGGAATTGATTCATGAAAAGTTTCTGGAACTGGGACTGATCGGAACGCAGTTTAACCGGGAATACTGGGATCTGGAACGGGAAAACCGGGGAATCAATAATTATTTCGTTCCGGAGGAAATGGGGATACTGCTGAAAAAGATGTACGACCGGACGCTGATTGATGCAGAATCTTCCCAGTGGCTGGAAAA
Source organism: Bacillota bacterium (assembly GCA_016302925.1). GTDB lineage: Bacteria > Bacillota > Clostridia > Peptostreptococcales > Anaerovoracaceae > RGIG7179. The sequence goes on along the minus strand of JAEDMR010000031.1, from coordinate 4,932 downwards.
TATTCTGCGCCAGCAGCAGATCAATCATAAAATGGGCGGATTTCTGCCGATGGATTTCCCGATGGCGCATAAAACCGGAGATGAAGAAGATAAAGCCCATGATGTGGGCATAGTTTTTGCTGAAAAACCTTTCATTTTGTGTTATGCTTATATAGGGAACAACATGCAGGTGTACGAGGACTTCATCCGGAGAACCACCCGTACACTGGCAGAAGACGCCGGCAGCATCGAGGCTGTCATGGCGCGCCTGGCAGAACAAGAGTAAGGAAGAGGAGTCAGAATGAATCAAAGCGAACAGCGAATTGTGGAACAGCTGATGGACAGAATGCATCAGGGCGTGGTATATGTGGACCGGGGCGGGATTATCCGTCGGTGCAATCAGGTGGCGAAGGAAATCACGGGAATCGTATTTAACCCCCATGCCAGCCATGATGCGGGCTGCGTTTCAGAGGGAGATATTGTAATCATCGCAGACAATCGAATCGGAGACGACGATGGAGGACTGTCGGAACGGGAACTGAGCTTTCTGAATATTCATGATAAGGAAATCCGTGAGGGAGACATTCTTGTGGCGGTGGGAATCTACGGAAACGATAAGATGATGCCGCAGTATAAATTTCTGCATAACCATCTGCTGGATACGCCGCTGAAGCTGGACGTCAATTATCTGGGGTTCCATGTTGCTGCTTCGGTTGATATGGAAAAGAAGGAAACGGCCATTCAGGTCAACGACAAGGTGTTCCGGCTGGGCTTCTTTAACTCCGTGGGAAACATGGTTATCCTGGACGGGACGACGGGAGAAGTGAAGTTCTTTCAGGCCAAGGGATACAGTACCAGAAACGAGGATATGGGCAGGCTGCTGCGGGGTGAAAGCTGGCTGGAAAAGAATACAGAGGATCTGGATGTGGATGTGAACGGTGTCCGCTTCCTGGATCTCTTCGATGAATCTGCATTATCGGAGCGGCTGTTCGCAGTGCTGCAGGGCAAGGCGGAGCAGGTGACGGATCATCTGTATGAAATCAATAAAAGACCGTTTATCTGCAATATTGTGCCCTGGAAAGATGGTGACGGCACAGAGACTTCCGGAGCCTTTCTGCTGCTGCAGGATGCACAGAACCTGGAAAAGCTGCTGGATGACCGAAATGAGATCATCCGGCAGGTGGAAGCCAGTGAAGGAGAATATCAGCCGGAGAAACAGGTTTTCCCGGAGGAACTGTTCAGCGCTTTCGCAGGAAAGAGCCGGAAGACCCGTGAAGTGAAATACATGGCATGGAAGGCTTCACGCAGCCGGTTCAATGTGATCATTACCGGAGAAAGCGGTACGGGTAAATCCAAGCTTGCCCGGGAAATACATATGGCGGCCAATCCCAACGCGCCTTTTGTGGAGGTAAACTGCAATGCCATCGCCCCTTCCCTTTTCGAAAGTGAACTGTTCGGATATGTGGGCGGGGCATTTACCGGAGCCAGAAGCGAGGGTAAGGTCGGTTTCTTTGAAGCGGCCAACGGCGGGACCATTTTTCTGGATGAGATAGGTGAAATCCCGCTGGATATTCAGGTGAAGCTGCTTCACGTGCTGCAGAACAAGACAATCTACAGGGTTGGATCCTCTAAGCCGATTAAGGTGGACGTCCGGGTAATCGCTGCCACCAATAAGAACCTGGAGGAAGAGGTGACTATGGGCAGGTTCCGGCAGGATCTATTTTACCGGATCAATGTATTCCCCATCGAGATTCCGCCGATTCGTGAAAGGAAGGCAGATCTGTATCTGCTGATCAATCAGATTCTGAAAATCGTCTGTGAAAACTACGGTCTGGAACAGAAGCAGTTTTCCGGTGATGCACTGCAGAAAATGATTTCCTACAACTGGCCGGGAAACGTGCGGGAACTGGAAAATGCCATTGAACGGGCGGTTACTTTATGCGAATCCAATATCATCTATTCCGAACACCTGAAAATCGGAAAAGGCGGTATTCCGACTACCATGAAGGAAATGCTGGAGAAGGAAGAAGAACGTATTCTGGAAGTTACCCTGCTGAAATACAACGGTGACAAACAGCTTGCCATGACGGAGCTTGATATGTCCAGAACGGTTTTCTACGATAAACTGAAAAAATATCACATTAAATTCTGAAAGAAGAAAGTGCAGACGATTTGCCTGCACTTTCATTATTTTATTCATCCATTTATCCTTTTTATTCCTGTTTATTCCTATTTATTTCACGTACTCTCTTGCCGGACGTTCCAGAATACGGGCGAGGATTTCATTTTTATTGGAGCCTGCCAGTTCAGAAGCTTCCTGAATCGTCATGGATCCGTCACTGCCGTCTCCGTAGATGACTGCGTCCATACCAGGACATACGCCAGGTACATCGGTGACATCTGCCATGCACTGATCCATGCAGATGATACCTACCAGCGGACATTTCACGCCGTTGATGATTACATAACCCTTATCCCGCATGTTTCTTGGATAACCATCGGCATAGCCAAATGGAAGGGTTGCGATGATGCTTTCGCGCTGGGCCTTCCAGGCGTAATCATAGCTGAGGCCTTCCCCCGGCTGCAGAGTATGGAGCTGGGAAATGGCGCTGCGGAAGGTCATGATCTGCTGTACCGGCAGCTTACCCTTGTGGAAGCCGATCATACCGTAGATCAGTGCACCCGGACGGATCATGTTCATTCTATACTGCGGGTAGTCCACGCAGGCGATGCTGTCGGCGATATGCTGGTAACGGAAGGTGCAGCCCCGCTTTTCAAGACGGTCGATAAAGTCCGTCAGCATGCGGTACTGTGCTTCGTCTTCTTCTTCACCTGCCAGGGCCAGATGGCTGAAAATGCCTTCCACTTCCACGTTTTCCACCTTGAACATCTGATATACCTCTTCTTCGTATTCCGGTGTCGGCATACAGCCGAGACGATGGAAACCGGTGTCCAGCTTTACATGCACCTTTGCTTTCTTTCCTGCTTTTCCTGCCAGTTCACCCAGAAGCTTCACCTGTTCCAGAGAGAACACGGTCTGGGTAATATTATTTTCAACGATGTAGTGAAGAAAACGATCCGGTGTGTGGCCCAGAATGAAAACCGGGTAATCCGGATTTGCGTCCTTCAGGTCCAGCGCTTCACTTAAAGTGGCAACTGCCAGATAGGTGACGCCGCATTCCATCAGGGTCGGTGCGATTCCTATGGCTCCGTGACCGTAGCCGTTGGCTTTGATGACCGGCATGATGGCCACATCTTCGCCGACCATTTCGCGAATCAGCTGCATATTGTGCTTCAGCCTTCCCAGATCCACTGTAACGCGGGTATCTCGTACGATTTCTTTTCTCATCTTGCTTCTTTCCTCCTGAAAATCATTGCTGCACGTTTTGTCGGATAATACAAAAAACATAAGCATATCCACGCATTTTACAATGCAAATCTCGTGCCATACAATACGCCGCATCATACGTCGTGCCAGGTTGGCATGATACTTGCTTTGTATTTATTCATATTGATTATTATATCATAGATACAGGAGGATTTGAAATGAGAATTGTGGATATGCATTGTGATACTTTGATCGAAGGTTGGAGAAAACCGGAGAGAAGTTTCTATGATGGAGAGACTTCCATCAACCTGAAGCTGCTGAAGGAGCATGACAGCCTGGTGCAGTTTTTCGCTATGTATCTGTCACGCCAGGAAATGAAGACCATGGATTCCTATGATATTCTGAAAGGCATTTACGGCTATTATCAGAGCCAGATGGAACTGCATAAGGATAAGATTCGCCCGGCTCTTTCTGTGGAGGATGTAAAGAACAACCAGGAGGCTGGCCTGCTTTCTTCTCTGCTGACTGTGGAAGACGGTGTATTCTTGGACGGAAAAATTGAGCGGCTGCAGGAAGCATATGACATGGGCATCCGGCTGATAACACTGACTTGGAATTTTGAGAATTCTCTTGGTTTCCCCTGCAGAGACGATCATGAAGAACACATGAGAGGGCTGAAACCGTTTGGTATCGAAGTGGTGGAAAAGATGAACGAACTGGGCATGATCATCGATGTTTCTCATCTGTCAGAAGGTGGATTCTATGATGTTGCCAAATACAGCAAAAAACCGTTCGTCGCTTCCCATTCCTGTGCGAGAGCACTCTGCAACCACAGAAGAAATCTGACCGATGATCAGCTGAAGACCCTGGGCAACGCAGGCGGTGTCGTGGGCATCAATTTTGAGCGGTCCTTCCTGAAAGAGGGATCGGAGCATGCAACCTTCGATCAGATTATTCAGCATCTGGAATACATGAAGGATAAGGCCGGCATCGATGCCATCGGCTTCGGTTCGGACTTTGACGGTATCGAAGACAACGGCGAACTGGTAAACTACGGCGGTTTTGATCATCTGATTGAAAGACTGGAAGGTCACTTTACATACGACGAAATTGATAAGATTACGCACCTGAATGCGCTGCGCGTCATGAAGGACGTGTTCGGAAAATAGGACATAAAAAGGAGAGGAGGAGAGACCATGAAATTTAAGATTCCGGAGCGACCTTTTGAGGATCAGGTGAAAAAGGAAATGGATGCCTATAAAAGGAAGCTTGCGGAAGGGAAGACGGAAAACCATGATGAGGAGGAACGGAAAAACAGACGGATTCGGGTGGCATTCTGTCTGGTGATTGCCGCTTTTGGAGTTTTTATCATCACATGGGGAATCCGTGCTTTATGACATCAGGGGAATGACGACAAGAAACAGCTCGCTGCACGCAGCGGGCTGTTTCTTTGGAAGATGTATTTGTATGAGTAAGAATATGCCTATGATTGTGCCTTGGAATTTGTTTCTGCACGTGCTGCTTCTGCCATCTTCAGCATGCCGTCATGAATCTTTCGGTACTGGGATGCGGTGATGGAAATCGGATAATAGGTTTCTATCCTATCATCATCCAGATAAAACTGT
>JAEDMR010000216.1 GCA_016302925.1 Bacillota bacterium | reverse complement strand
ATCCACGAAGGAGTGGTTTGACGCGAAGATGTACGGCACGTCCTTTTCCAGTTCGGGATAGTATTCCACATGGATTCGGCACCCAGATGCCAGACGCAGAACGGGGCGCAGAATCGGATGGAGCTTCTTTCGGAACCAAAGCCCAAAGGGCGTGGTAAAGGTTTCGGGTGAGGATGTTGCTACCCGTGTTAATAGAATGTTTGTCCACATAATTTGTCCTTTTGAATATCCGTTCGGGTTTTCGTGATGTAAAAAAAGTTGAACAGCAAGATTTGCCATTCAGCCCTAAAGTATTAGAAATCTGTATCTAAAACGCATGGATTTTTCATCAGTCTTAGAGGCTTAATTAAATACTCTGCTCTTTTCGATTTCGTCATATGCATCCATGGAACTTGGTTTCGTCTCCTTTGTCTTCAGATCAAAGGTGAAAAAATCCCCGTTGGAATCACAATAGTAGAATTTGCCGTTGGCAAGCATGAAAGAATCTCCTGTGCATTCACGGAAGAGTACTTTCGGAGTGGTTTTGCCGCTCAGTGAAGTTTCAAAGACGATCCTCTCGTAATAGCCCAGTTCCAGATAGTACAGCTTGCCATTGCTGACCATGGCCTGCACGATGTTGTTCGTCCCGAAATGGCTGTCAGGATCTTTGCTGGCTTCCGGCTTGATTTTTCGAATAAGCTTTCCTGCTTTCGCGTCATATATTTTCAGCCCGTCTTCGAACCGGTTGCTGGCACCGTAAATATAGCGGCTGCCTCCGGTGGCCCCGATGACACGAAAGTTGCTGTTTACCCGTTTGTACTGCTTCGTTTTCACATTCAGAGAATACAGCTGGTAAGCCTCTGCACTGCTGTTATACTTATAGGTGTAGAGATTCCCGTTGGAGGAATAATAGGACGCAAGCCAGCTGTTGGACTTGACAGATTTGATTTTCACCGGTTTTGTCTTTCCGCTGTTCGGCACATAATAGAAAACCGTTTCTTCTTTACTGTAATCTGTCGGTTTTACATCATAATAGATTCTCGATCCATTGGTGATAAAACAATCGTCAATCATGTAGCCGTCCGGTGCAGTGGCGATGACTTTGCCTTCACCGTCCTGTGTGGAAGCACAGTATATGCTGGAAGAATCATTCCAGTAGTATTTCTCGTAGATCTTCACTTTTTCAGGTTCGCCCCAGTCTCCGTATTGGAAACTGAAAATCTTATAGCCTGGGTTGGTTGCTGCTTCTGCTGTTTCTGGGTATGCGGGGAGCATGGCGGTAATCAGAATCACTGTCAGAAGGAGACTGCCAAGCATTTTCTTAACGGACTTTTTCATGTAATAACACTTCCTTTCTGCTGTGAGTGGTTTCAATTTGGATTATTGTATCGTATCTCCTGCACCGGGTCAATGTACCTGGAGCAGATTACCATGGTTAGATTTTCACATTGCAACAGAAAAGGAAAAACTGAAAAGCCGTGATGACGCCGGAACCGGATTGCAGAGACAGCTGCGTTGCTTTCTGGGGGTTCAAATACCCATGGCTGAACCTTCTGCGGCGGTGCTAACTCCTGCGGCGGTTCTGCTGCTTCGAACCCACTGCAGGGCATGGTCCACAAAGGTATGCACTGAGTTGGTGCAGGGCTCGCCGCCTCGCACCGCCATGACGATGTCCATGAACTCTTCCTGATCCAGGGGCAGGCTCACCACCGGAGACGGTGCAATTTCTGCCAGACTCTGGGGAACGAGACAAAATCCGAAGCCCCTGGCTACCAGTGCCATGGCGCTGCTTTTGCTTCACCGGGCGAATCTGGTCGGAGGCATCCTTGACTCCTTCTACGAGACATTTTCCAATAATTCGTTTCAGTTCTGTGTTCTGATTGTGTTTTGCTTCGGGATCGTGATCCGTCTGTTTCAGGAGTCGGGAGGACTGCAGGGCTTCGCGGCATGGCTGCGGAAGTATATGAAGGGACCGAAAAGCACGCTGGTTTTCTGCTGGCTGCTTTCCGCGGTACCTTTTGTGGATGAGTACCTGAATGCGCTGACGGTAGGTTTTTCCATGAGCGGCATCACGGACAGCAACAAAACCCCCAGAGAACACCTGGCTCTGCAAGTGCACCTGATGGCGTGCAGCCTTTGCATGACCATTCCTCTGACAAGCTGGACCGCCTTTACCATCGGTCTGATCGGAGACTATGAAATGGGATTTTCGGATTATCTGAAAGCGGTTCCGCTGATGTTCTATCCTGTGATGTCCGTGGTGCTTTGCCTGCTGCTGGCACTGGGCGTGTTTCCAAAGCTGGGAAAACTGAAGACTGCGTATGACAGGGTGGACTCCGGCGGCCCGGCATTTCTGGAAGAAGAAAAAGAAACGCCGCTGGTGGATCTGGGCAAACCGGATGCATCGAAAATCGCATCACCGGTCTATCTGCTTCTGCCGCTGCTCTGCATGACAGGTGGGACGCTGTACTTTGACATGAATCTTGCGGCAGGCATGCTGGTAACCATTGTATGCCAGTTAGTTCTGTATGTGTTGGGGAAGCAGATGACAGTGTCAGATTTCTTTCAGTATTTCTTTGACGATGTGGGTTCCATGCTTATGATCAATATCGTTCTTTTCTTTGGTTTCATTCTGAGCGATGCCAACGAGAAACTTGGCCTTTTCGATGCGGTGATCTGTCTGGTCAGTTCGTCCGTACCGGGGACTGTGATTCCGGTTCTGACATTTCTCGTCGTGGGCTTCATCGTTTTCGCATCGAGAACCTGCTGGATCGTCATGCTGATCACCATGCCGATTTTCATTCCTCTGGCTGCTGCGGCCGGGGCGTCAAAGATTCTGACTCTGGCGGCGCTGATGAGCGGGGTGGGTGCGGGATACACCCTCTGCTTTTATGCGGATACGGTATTCATGACCACCGCCAGCACGGGTGTTGGAAATATTACGATTATTCAGAGGATTTTGCCGTACTCGATAATCATGATGATCCTTTCCGGTCTGGGATATTTGGCACTGGGATGCATGTAGCCATTTCACGCAGTGCACAGGAACCCCGGCTTGACAACTAGCCTGAGACGTGGTAAAGTGGAGATAATGAATTTTGCGAATTTTCTGAAAATTTTGAATGGCGATGCCGGAGAGTAGGAACCGGCACAAACCCGAAAAAACCTCTTTTTATTCAGATCATTTTAGAGTAAAATAGAAA
>JAEDMR010000215.1 GCA_016302925.1 Bacillota bacterium | reverse complement strand
TCACGCCTTCTTCGATGAGGCGGCAGGCTTTCGCACCGTGCATATTGAAGGTTGCGTTGCCGATGCCGGATTTCACGCCAACGGTTTCAATGGCCGGAACCAGTTCCTTCGCATGCTCGCATAATTCTGCGTCCCCGCTGAGAAAGACTGCAGGTACGCCGTAATGGGCTGCCACATAAGTATTCATGTCGAATTCAGCAGCGTCTTTTCCGTTGATTTTCACGTAGTTGTTATGGGTGTTCATGGTGTGGGACAGCGGGTTGCCGCCGTAGTTGGCACCACTGTGATAGCCGATGTAGATGACTGCATCAAAGGTTTCATCGATACCGGCCATCATGGATTCCGGGGCGTTGGTCCAGCCGCGGATCAAAGTCACTTCTTCCGGCAGTTCATCGGCGATAATGTTCCGTGCACTGTCATGGGCGTCTTTCACCACGATTTCGGTGGCACCGGCTGCAAGAGCACCACGGCAGGCTGCTGCGACTTCACGGGTCATTTGCGCTGCAGCTGCTGCATGGGCATCATGATACAGTTCTGTTTCGTCCCAGTTAGTTACGTCGGTCACGCCTTCGATATCGGCACTGATATATACTTTCATTTCCTCATTTCCTCCTTGATTTCTGACAAAATCTATCGCCTCCATCTTATCATGAAATGCCGGACGATGCAATTTCTCCATTGTTTTCCTTTTGTTCTTTTTGTCGATTTCGGAGGAAAACTGTGGTATACTGAGTGCATGAATAACAGCAAGAGAACGAAAAGATATACAGCGAAAAATGCAGCGAAAAAAACACGACTCCGCCTGAATGCGAAAGGCCGCATCATGATCACCTTTGCCGGAATGATTTTGGTCAGTATCATCGTCAGCAATCTGATGACCTGGTTTGACAGCTACGACGGACTCGGAGAGCCGGAAACGATACCCGAAAGCCCGTACGACAGAGAAAAATTCCGGTACGATGAGAAGGGCAGACTGCAATATGAGGATGACCGGTGGATTTCACGGACGGTGGTGGATGTATCTTCCTATCAGAAGGAAATCGACTGGGAGCAGGTGGCTGCCGACGGGGCGGAAATGGCCATGATCCGTCTGGGGTACCGAGGGTACAGTTCGGGACTACTGAATCTGGATCAATGCTATCAGGCCAATGTGAAGGGGGCACATAAGGCCGGTCTGGATGTGGGCGTCTATTTCTTTTCCCAGGCAGTGACGGTGGAAGAAGCGGAAGAAGAGGCAAGGTTTGTCCTTCGCAATATCCGGGGAAAGCATGTGAACGGACCCATCGCCTTTGATATGGAGCCCATTGCGGGTGCCGACCGAATCACTCACCTGACCGTAGAGCAGAAGACGGCAATCGCGGATGCCTTCTGCCAGCTGATTGAAAAGAACGGACATCAGGCCATGGTGTATGGAAATCCGAAGTGGCTGACCCAGGATGTGGACATGAGCCTGCTGACAGATCATGATGTGTGGCTTGCCCACTATACGTCCATCACCGAGTGGGGATTCGCGTATACCATGTGGCAGTATACCGACAGCGGATCCGTGGCGGGAATCGAAGGCAGTGCGGATCTCAGCGTGCAGCTGCGGGAAAAGAAGTATCTGGCGGAATAAAAAAGACCTTGCATTTCATTTTATGGTATGCTAATATATTAATGTACGATAAAGCAAATGGTAAGCTAAAAGAGTGGGCATAACCCACTCTTTCAGTTTTGTTTGGGGGCAGATGCCCCGCATAAGGCAAAAGGAGGTCCTATGGCGAAGGCGAAAGTGAAGGTAACAGACCTTGTGGAAGAAATTGCGGCACCCTTTCTGGAAGAGAACGGGCTGGAACTCTATCATACCGAATTTCTGAAAGAGGGTCGTGACTGGTTTCTCCGGGTGTATATCGATAAAAAAGAGGGTCAGGAGGAAGAATACGTTTCGACGGATGACTGTGAGAAGGTCAGCCGGTTTCTCAGTGAAGAGCTGGACCGGATCGATCCGATTGAACAGAATTACTATCTTGAAGTTTCTTCACCGGGGCTGGACAGGGAGCTTCTGCGGGATCGGGATTTTGTCCGGTTTGCAGGACGGCTTGTGGACCTGAGCCTGTACAGAGCTGTAAACGGCCAGAAGGCGTATCAGGGCATTCTGGTGGGCCTGATGGATGATCAGATTGTAATAAAAGATGAAACAGATGCAGAACTGAGATTTGACAGGGCGCAGGTTGCAAGGACCCGCCTGGCAGTTGTTTTCTAAGGAGGTTATAAAAAAAATGAACAAAGAATTTATTCAGGCCATCGCTGACCTGGAGCGGGAGAAACAGATTTCCAAGGATGTGCTCATCGAAGCCATTGAATCTGCGCTGGTTTCCGCATATAAGAAGAACTACGGAACATCCCAGAATGTGCGTGTAAACATCGACCGGGAAACCGGAGATATCGATGTATTCATGCGGATGGACATCGTGGAGGAAGTGGAAGATGATCTGACTCAGATTTCCCTGGAGGAAGCACAAGAGATCGACAGCCGCTATGAAGTGGGTGATGCGGTGGAATACCAGGTGACACCGAGAGATTTCGGCAGAATCGCCGCGCAGACTGCCAAACAGGTAGTTGTACAGAGAATCCGCGAAGCGGAAAGAGGCATGATTTTTGATAATTTCATCACACGTCAGGGCGAGATTATGACCGGTCAGGTGCAGCGAATCAGCAATGACACCCTGTTTATCAACATCGGAAGAACGGAAGGTATCCTGTCTGCAACCGAACAGGTTCCGGGCGAAAGATACAAGATCAATGACCGGCTGAAAGTATATATCATGGATGTGAAAAAGACCACCAAGGGACCGCAGGTATTCCTGTCCCGCTCACATCCTGGTCTGGTAAAGCGCCTTTTTGAACTGGAGGTCCCGGAAATCGAGGACGGAACGGTGGAAATCAAGGGCATTGCCAGAGAAGCAGGTTCCAGAACGAAAATGGCTGTTTACACTGAATTTGAGAATGTGGATCCGGTGGGCGCCTGCGTGGGTACCAGAGGTGCCAGAGTACAGGCCATTGTTGATGAGCTGCATGGGGAGAAGATTGATATCATCAACTGGAGCGAGGATCCGAAGGAACTGATTGCTAACGTACTGAGCCCTGCCAAGGTGGAACAGGTTATCACGGCTCCGGATGGAGAAAAGGCTGCTACCGTGGTGGTCCCT
>JAEDMR010000030.1 GCA_016302925.1 Bacillota bacterium | reverse complement strand
GGTGGTGGTCAGCATGTCGTCACAGATGCCGCATGCAAACTTTGCGATCACATTGGCCGTGGCCGGCGCCACCACGAAGGCGTCTGCCCACTTGGCCACGGAGATGTGCTCCACTTCGTAGCTGAAATTCCGGTCAAAGGTGTCGATCAGGCACTTGCGGCCGGTCAGGGTCTCGAAGGTGAGCGGGTGTATAAAATTCGTCGCGTGAGGGGTCATGATGACCTGCACTTCGTATTTTTTCGTCAGATCGCTGACCATCTGGCAGGTTTTGAAGGCGGCGATGCCGCCGGTAATCCCGACAACGATATGCTTCATGATGTTCTGATTCCTTTCCTGCAAAACATTGAAAAGTAAATATCTGATAAATGATACTCTTTTAATAGGGAAAAATCAAGAGTTTTTTCAAAAAAACAGGGCGAATCCCGCCGATCCGGGATTATTCCGCCCTCCTTTTGATCGGCACCTGGATTTCCGACAGCCACTGGCTTTCGTCGTCTTTATTCCAGATTCCGTCAATATAGCTTTCCCGGATTTCACCGGCGATTTCGTACCCGTTTTCCTCGATATACTTCAGCACCGTTTCGTAGGATTCCGAAAGAGTGCGATAGGAACCTTTGTGAAAAATGCAGGCCGCCTGAATCTCCGGCAGTGTCCGGAAGTACAGGCCTCCGGTTTCTTCCCGGGCCTCTTCCACAGATTCGCACAGTTCCACCAGGATATCCTCGTCTTTATACCCCGGTTCCAGATAGTTGGTGAAGCAGTATTCCGGCAGGGCACAGATGCAGCCCGCTTTCTCCATCAGCTTTCCCATTTTCGGCATATCATCAAACAGGCAGTCGTAAGATTCGATCCTTGCCTTCATGGCAGCCACGGTGGTTTCCGGAATCGTTTTGATCAGAACCGGATGGGACAGACCGATTTTCTTCCTGGACAGGTAACCGTCCACCACGGCAATCTGCCGGGTCAGATCTGCAATCTTCTCTAGTAGTTCTGCTTTTTTCTTCAGCAGCATCGCCTCTTCATCGGCGCCGGAATTGATTCGGGCAATTTTCTCTAATGTGAACCCTGCGGTTTTCAGGGCGGTAATCTGGTGAATCACCGCCATCTGGGACAGGGTATAGTACCGGTATCCGTTTTCCGGCTGAATATAAGCCGGCAGCAGCAGGCCCTGCTCTTCATAAAAGCGCAGGGTCTTCACGGTCACGTGATTCATCGCCGCAAACATGCCGATTTTATATAACGTTTCGCTTGTCTTCACCTCGCAGGGTGGATGCTCCTTTCTCATTTCCATTGTGTACTCCTTTTCCATCGCATGCTCCGTCTCCGTCGCTTATTCCCACCGGAATGTCCTGACTGAAATCACGCTGCCGATTACTGCAATCACTGCCAGGATGAGTGCCGGCATTCCTGTATTATCATAACACCCCATGGATACCGATTTCAACAGGTTGATTCCCACGCCAAGAGGCATCACATTGGCGACGGCCCGCAGCCCTGCCGGGAAAACCTCCGCCGGAATGGTCGCACCGGAAAGCAGCAGCATCGGGAAATAGATCAGACTTGTGGCAACATTCATGGATTTCGTGGTTCTGCACAGACTTGCCACCATGAGCCCGATGGCAAACATGGAAACCATGGTCAGAAACCAGGCGCCCAGATAGGCAAGCACATTGCCCTCCATCCGGTATCCGAAGAAGACCACTGCAGCCACTGTCAGAATCAGCGTGGAAAGCACTGCCATGACCCCACTGGCGATGGTGTCGCAGGCCAGAAGTCTTGCCGGAGAGCAGGGACTGCAGTACATCCGACGCAGGATTCCCTGCGACCGAACTTCTACGACAGTGATCGGAATGCTCATAAACGCACTGCAGCAGATTCCCACCGTGGACAGTGACACATACGCACTCTGTAAATACGTCAGGACGGAATCCGCCGCATTCTTCTGCCCGGCAATCACGGTGATCAGCACGAAAGTCACCAGCGGCATGATCAGATTAAACAGAATCACATCCGGCGACCGGAAAAATATCTTCTGTTCCACCGCATACATTCTCCAAAATCTCCTCACAGCAGTTCCTCCTCTCCCATAAAAAACAGATACGCCTCCTCCAGATTTTTCCTGCCCGAAGCATCAACGACCTCATGAACAGTGCCTTCTGCCACTTTTTTCCCCGCCTTGATGATGCACACACGGTCACAAAGGGCTTCCGCCTCCTCCAGATAATGGGTAGTCAGGAAAATCGTAAGCCCCTGCTCCTTCAGGTGATGCAGCGTTCTCCAGACTTCACGCCTTGCCGCCACATCCAGACCGGTGGTCAGCTCATCCAGAAATACGATTTCCGGCTTTCCGATCAGTGCCAGTACCACCGAAAGCTTCTGCCGCTCCCCGCCCGAGAGTTTGGACACGAAGCTCTTCCTGAGAGAACCCAGGCCAAACTGGTCCAAAAGCGACGGATAGTCTGCCGGATCAGTATACAGGGATGCATACTCGATGCACGCCTCCTCCACGGTGATATTGTTTTGATACTGGGTATGCTGCAGCTGCACGCCAACCCGTTCAAACACCTTTTTTCTGTGCTTTGCCGCATCCATCCCGAAAATCCGTGCGTTCCCTTCGTCCTGCGTCTTCAGTCCCAGAATCAGATCGATGGTGGTGCTTTTGCCGGCACCGTTGTGCCCCAGCAGTGCGAACACCTCGCCCCGCTTCACGTCGAAAGACAGGTCGTCCACAACCTTCCGATTCCCGAAGGATTTCGACAGATGCCGGACGCGAATATTTTGTTCCTCCATAAAAAAATCCTCCTTACGTTTTCGTTGCAAGAAGGATTCTATCCCCTGCCCTTAAGGGGAGAGTCAAGGGGTATTTCTTATTTTTTGCAAAATCCACAAGGCCGGATCTTTATCCGTGATAATCCCCTGTCGCAGAATCTACCGTGACGAAAGGAACGACCTCGCCGCCTACTTCCACATAGACCTGGTAAATCCCTTCGCCCAGATTCACATAGTATTCCGGAAGTACGCCGTATTTTTCGAGCAGATCCTCCGCAAGGGCTGCTTTCCAGGATTCTTCCTCAGAATCTTCGTTTTCCTTGTTCTGCGCCTCTGCCTGACGGATTGCAATCATCAGATTATCCAGTGCCGCCGTACTCCTCTCCTTGATTTCAGTCGGATGTGCGTCCGAAACGAAGATCATGGCATCAAATCGCGCTGACGGCGAACGCCATACACGGTAGCTGGCAGGCAAAATACGCATAATCAGCGGGTAATATCCTTCTCCCAGCGCACCCATCCATGTATAATCCGTAATCTGCTCCTTCAGTGCGGAATCTTCCGGAATCATGGAAAAATCCAGATAGCTTTCTTCAAAACCGCATTCCTTCGATGCTTTCGCCAGTGGGTCATAGGAATAACATGTGTGATGAATCCGTTTTCTGTCTGCTCCTTTCGGCAGATTGCAGCTGCTTTTATAAAAGTCCGTTCCGATGACAAAATAATCATCGCCCAGCTGATCTGCCAGGAGATTGCCCATCACCTTGCTGTTTTCACCATAGCTTCCGAACTGTTCCATGTGACCGTTATGGCCGGAGAGGAAAATGCATTGGTTTCCCCGCGCCTGCTCCTGTTTCAAAATCCACATGGCGTTGTCTGCCATCAGCTGGTCACGATATGCATTCCCTGCCCCGGCGTCATCCATGCGCTTTCCAAGTTCAATGTTCTGCAGCAGAACGTCAGCAAAATGGATGGCCTGTGCATGATCGGACGGCAGCTTGCTTTTCACTGCGTCAATGATTTCTGCACGCTGGTCAGAAGAAAATCCTTCGGAGAATTCTTTATTTTCTTCGTCCCAGATTTTTTCCAGTTCTGTCGTATCGGCACCGGCTTCCCTTGCGGCCTGCAGCAGGAAGAGATAGTTGTATTCATATCTCTGCATGTCAAATCCATAGAACCACAGATCGCCTCCCGGTCTAGCCGCCTCATTATAGCTTCGCATCCACGCAATCAGATCTTCCATCTCCTGTGTTCGGTAAATGTCAAACCCGATGGCTGCCGCAGCCTCTGCGGCTGTCCCTACTCCGCCATGGATATAGCGGTTGACCGCCTCGCAGCCGCCAAAGTCTCCTTCCAGCGCGAAGGCCCGGACGCCGTGTTTTTCCACCAGAATCCGAAAGACGTCCAGCTTCATCCGTTGAAACTCTGCGTTTCCATGGGTCGCTTCTCCCAGCGCTGCGATCTGTGTCCGCTCCGGAATGGTCAGCTCTGAAACGGTTGACGCATACTTTGCAAATTCTGCTGTATCCGCACATTCTCCGGTCCCAAAACCGCCAAAATGCGAATAGATTCCCGCTGTGATTGTAAGCACAGCGACAATGCCAAGCAGTACCACATTGCGCAGCGGATGTTTTTTTCTATATTTTTTCATGCTACACCTCTTTTTTGCAAATCGGTACCCAGATGCCGCACTGGTAATCCGGGCTTTGCATATCGCCGGCAGAGTAAACTTCCAGCATGGCGTTGCCGTTACCGCAGTATTTCTTTCCCTCGTTCGGATACTATTCCTGCCAGACCTGGGTGTTCAGAGTTTGCAGTGAGCCGGGAAGCGGTCCCTTTGCACTGAACTGTGCCCAGTCGCTTTCCGGGAAGGTGTAGAGCCGCAGCCCCTCCGTTCTCCAGCTGATTTTATATTCGCCGCCAAAATCGGCAGCCGTAAAGCAGACCATATACTCACCGGGCTTCTCCACAATCACATCAAATGATGCCGAATCCAGATCTCTGCCGGTGTATTCCGGCTTTTCTCGGTCTTCCGCCGGATAGATATCCAGGTCGAGCCGACCGGATACTTTTGATATATCTATTGAAATAATCCCCTTTTGTCCCTTTTCAAGCGGATACGACGCATATTCGGTGCCGTTTCGGATTACCCCGTTTTCTCCAAAATCAATATTCATCGTTCCGTTTTTGTCCGCTTCCGCTTCCTGATTTCCGTTTGTACATGCCGTAATGGATATGACCATCGCCGCAAAAAGACATAATACGCAGAAAGAAATGATTCTTGCATTCATATTGTTCATTTTCTTCTATACACCCCATTCAGGAAAAGCGCAATGCAGTTCAGCCCCAGGGCAAGCGGCAGATACCAGTTTGCCGCCCCCTCCGGGAAAGCGGTAAGCACCGACTGCACCAGGAAGTAGACTGCTGCAAGCTCCAATACGATCGTTACGACAAGGGTTTTGTCTGACTTTTTCCAAAACGCAAGGATAAGCAGAAGCACTACCGCATCCACATACAAACCGTAAAAAATGTGGGTAATCTGCGTACTCCAGGGAAATGACATCTCCGGATGCCCCAAAGCAAAAATGATAAATCCGATTGCGACCGCCGCCAGCACACATGCCGGAACGAAAAACTGTTTCTTCATCTCAATACTCCTTGAAGTCGAATTATTGCACCGCTATTGTTTCAAAAAAAGCAACAGCTCACGCAATGTCCTCATTGTCTGTTTTTTCCTTTCTTACTTATCATTCTTGGTGCTTCAGAAATTCACCCTTTTCCTGAAGGAGAATCCCATATCCGTAATCATAGTTTTCGTTAAAGTAGAAATCAGCACAACGCCCCTCCGGACAGTACACGATGCTCCACATGGTCTTTTCATAGCATCCTTCTGTCTGCGGATAGTTCTTCTGTGCGACGGATTCCAGCATCTCCCGGACATCTGTCTCATCGGCAGGGCCGGTATAGGCTGCGAGGGTGTCAAACCGAAGATGAGACTGCTCCGAACCGACGCCCTGCTTTTCGCAGTCGGCAAGATAGTGGTTTGTGACCACCCTGGTCTCCGTGACCAGCATCTCGTCATCGATATACTCCACCACTACGCTCTTTCCGCTGGCGTCTGCGATGGAAAGATGGTGCGCCAAACCGGCGGAAGAATTCATGTCATACTGCCTCAGCAGCGCAATCGCCTCATCCACATCTGCCGCCTGATCCAGCAGCAGGCGGATCGCAGTGGTGGTTGTCAGATCAGGTTTATCGGTCTTCTGATGCGTTTCCTCGTGGTCTCCCGCCATCAGATCCGCTACCATAAGTCCCATCTCATTCATGCCGTCCATCGGAACATAGATGGCCGCCAGAGTCTGCATCCGGTCCATCATGGAGTCATCCGGTGCATAATCCTCACCGAATCCCAGAAAATCGAGGCAGCAGGTGGAAACCGATTCGTAGCCGTTTTCTGGTCTGGTATGTACAATCATGGCCTGACACTCTTCCCAGTCATAGTTGCGGCCAAAGAAAATCGTGCCATGTTTATCCTGCGTGCAGATGGTGGAGCAGCCAAACTCCCCGGTCTGCACATCACTTTCGATTTTATAGAATCCCCGGGACAAATAGGACACCAGGTAACCGGTCAACTGACCGTCGCTGGCTGCGCCGCCCTGAGACAAAAAGTCGTCAAAACCATAGTCGCCGTCACATTCCATAGCGTACAGGCCGTCCTCCAGCTTTTCGATGCTGTTTGCTGCTTTAATAAAGGTGCCGAACATGACCCATCCGCCTGCCGCGAAGAGAATCAGCAGTGCAGCAACGATACCGCAGACCCCTTTTCGAATAGTTTTCTTCTTCATACTTTCCCCCATAAAACGTCCTTCATAATGTCCCTAATATGTAATCGGTGTGCGGAACAATGCACTCAGTATGCAGTCCGCCGCAAACACCAGAAGCAGCGCCAGACAAACGGTATGAGCTGTTTTCGGCCGGATTCTCGCAGCCATACGCTCCAATACAGGTTCCATCAGATACAGGAACAAAAGTCCCATCACAGCGAAGCTCACGACACTGCGCAGACAAATGATTCCGTCGATGTTCAGAAGCAGTCCCCGATAGTCCCACAATCGCAGTCCGAAAAGATGAAGCCCGCCAAAACCGATGATGTACTCTACGATGCCGGCCACCGCGGAGCTAAGTAAGAACAGCCGGACAGGATGTGTTTTCACCGGCTTCAGGGCATAGATGCCCAGCGCGCCGATTCCGTAGATTGGCAGCCATGGACCATACAATACGCCGCGGTTGCGCAGCATCCCTTCTGTGATCCAGTAAAAAATTTCTTCATAAAACCAGCCCACCAGGCAGCCTGCCAGAAAAATGATGAACAGGTAGCACAGGAAATCTGCTGTCTGTGTTTTATTCTGTAATGAATTCTCTGATGTAATCGCAGTCATAACAGTTAAGTTCCTTTCCTCAATATCTTACGCCATTCATTCTACCGAAAGAATCCGTCTGAATATAGGCACTTTTTGCATCCATATGTGTTCGTTTTATAGTTTCTTACCGATCTCCATAAGTCCAATAGATGGTCATATCCTCATAATCCATTTCCAGCATCGCTGTTCCTCCTTCTTCGGAAATGCGGAAGTCCCATGGCTTTGTGGACTGTTCGGATTCAGAGGTTAACTCTGCATGAACAACATCGTCCTCCACCGTATAGGTGCCATGCCAGCCTTCCGCTCCGATATACCAGCTCATTTGTCCGTTGCTCCGAATCTCCATGCTGGCACCCCACTCGCCGTAGCCGGGAAACAGTTCCAGAGAATCAGCGAATGCGTTAAGATCGTTCTTTTCACTGTCCAGATGCCAAGGTCCGATTAGCTCGATGTTCTGCTGAACCGGTTCTTCCTCAGTCTGCACGGGCTGGCTTTCCTGCGGGCTGTCCACAGATTCCGGTTCTCCGGTACATGCCGTCAGATAGATACAAAGCGCTGCCGTAAGAAACAGTACGGTTATTCTTTTCATATATGCCTCTCTCCTTTTTAACCGCTACCTATCGTTCGGTAGTATATAACTGCAAAATGAAGCGGCCATGCCCGGGCGGACACAGCCGCAGTGCTCTGCTTATGTGCTCCTTCGAAGATGCTTAAAAAACGAATTACTGTGGTTTCAGCTGATACAGCCTGAAAAACTGCCGGATGTGTTTTTCCACCAGTTCCATAACTTCCTGTTCCCGGTCCGGTTCCCGATCGCATAAATTGATCCACACGGAAATAGGCAGACAAAGCTGGGCCGCCATTATTTCAGGACCCTCATCTGCCAACACACCCCGCCGAATCAGGCGCTCGATCAGTTCCGTGAAATACTTCATCACATCAGAATAATTCTGCTTGGTCTGAAGCCTTGCCAGCTCCGGATTCTGGAACTGCTCGATGACCAGCATTTTTCGTGCCCTGCTGATGGAAGGGTCATGGAGAATGTAGCGAATCTGTCCCTGAATCATTTTCACGGCTTCATCCGAAGTCTCCGGAAGCGCCCCGTCATTCTTTTCCCAATTATCCTTCGAAAAAATCGAATGCGCCGCATACTGCTTCAGTACTTTCTTCACAAGAGCGTCCAGAATCGCCTGTTTGCTCTCGAAATGGCTGTAAAGCGATGCTTTCCGGATGCCAACGGCATCTGCAATCTGGGAAACAGAAGTTGCCTCGAATCCCTGTATGGAGAAAAGCTCCAGCGCTGCCTCCAGAATTTCCTGTTTTTTGTTTCTTTTTTCCATACTGACTCGCTCCTCTTCACAGCTCGATTTTCGATCTGATTTACATCTACAGTATAGCTACCTACCGGTAGGTTGTCAATAGTAATCTTTGGTCTTTCTTTAAACTACTTTGTCTGCATAAGAGAGATTGAAAATTTCGCATGTCACAAGTTTGCCGATATTATTCGGAACAATGCAGTTGCTTTTATTCGGAACCACGGTTATAATATTCCAGAAAAGCAGAATCGAAAGAAATTCAGAAATAAAGGAGACTCTCCATGAGCTTATTAACAGTAGAAAAAGTAACCCACGGCTTCGGCGCCCGCCAGATTCTGGAGGACGCATCCTTCCGCCTGCTGAAAGGCGAGCACATCGGCCTCATCGGCGCCAACGGCGAAGGCAAGTCCACCTTTCTGAACATCATCACCGGCAAGATCATGCCCGACGCCGGCACCATCACCTGGTCTCGCCATGTGACTGTCGGCTACCTGGACCAGCATTCCGTGCTGAAAAAAGGCATGACCATCCGTCAGGTGCTGCACACGGCCTTCAACCACATGTATGAACTGGAAGCGGAAATGATGAAGCTGTATGAAGATATGGCAGAAGCCGACCCGGAAAAGATTGACGAAATGATGGAAGATGCCGGCGAGATCCAGGCCATGCTCGAAACCGGCGGATTTTATCAGCTGGATGCGAGAATTGAAGAAGTGGCCAACGGCCTGGGACTGGGCGACATCGGTCTGGACCGGGATGTTTCCGACCTGTCCGGCGGACAGCGGACCAAGACCCTGCTGGTAAAGCTCCTGCTGGAGAACCCGTCCATTCTGATTCTGGACGAACCGACCAACTATCTGGACCACGAGCACATCGTCTGGCTGACCCGTTATCTCCAGGAGTACGAAAACGCCTTCATTCTGGTATCCCACGACATGGACTTTCTCAACAGCGTGGTCAACGTCATCTACAATCTGGACGGCGGCAACCTGACCCGCTACACCGGCGACTACGAAAACTTCCGCCGCATGTACGAGATTCAGAAATCCCAGGAGCTGGCTGCATACAGACGCCAGCAGGCCGAAATCGAAGAGCTTGAGGATTTTATTGCGCGGAACAAAGCCCGTGTAGCCACCCGCGGCATGGCTGCTTCCCGCCAGAAAAAGCTGGACAAAATGGAAATTCTCGACCGTCCGACGGAGAAGATCAAGCCGGAATTCGGTTTCCTCATGGCCCGCACCCCGAGCCGGTTCATCGTCACTGCCAAAGACCTGGTCATCGGCTACTCTCAGGACGAACCTCTGACCCGACCGGTTTCCTTCACCCTGGAGCGTGGGCAAAAGGTAGCCATCGTCGGTACCAACGGTCTGGGCAAGACCACTCTCTTAAAGACCATTCTCGGCAAAATCCAACCTCTCGGCGGCTCGGTAGAGCTGGGGGATTATCTTTTCCCGGGGTATTTCGAGCAGGAAGCCGGCCGCGACTCGGACAAGAGCGCCCTGGATACCTTCTGGGCAGAGTTTCCGTCCATGGAGAACCGGGAAGTCCGTCTGTGTCTTTCCAAGTGCGGGCTGACCAACGACCACATCACCAGTCAGATGCGTGTCCTCTCCGGCGGTGAAAACGCCAAGGTCCGCCTGGCCATGGTCATGAACCGGGAGCACAACTGGCTGGTTCTCGACGAACCGACCAATCACCTGGACGTGGATGCCAAGGAGGAGCTGAAACGCGCCCTGACCGAATATCCGGGCACCATCCTGCTGGTTTCCCATGATCCGTCCTTCTATGAGGATTTTGTGACGGATATCTGGAACGTGGAAGACTGGACCACGAAGATCGTATAATCAGATGTCTGATTCTTCTGCGATTCTGTATCTGGTTGCGCGTGCATTTCCAAAAGGCGTAATCAGCTTCTTTGCGATCAGCGAGCGCAGGATATTCCTTGCCGGAAAACTGGAGCACCCAAGGAGCTCCTCTACGTCCCTTCGGCTTATGGTTCCCTTTCTTTCAATCAGCGCCAGAACGCGGCCTTCCGGGGAAGTATCCCGCAGGATCAATCCTTCGGATTCTTCCTCCATGCGCAGAGGTGCGTATTCCGGCTGAAGATACTGTCTGTTTGGAAGTGTGACGATAAAGCATCCTGAAGACATGTAGAAATCCGGTTTTCCATTCACTCCGGCATAGCTGTCCATCATTCGCGGAACGCCTGTGCCGTAACTTTCAATCAGTTCCAGTCTGTAAAAGATGTTTGCAATCACCGTATTCCGTGGCTGTGATACGCCGCGGTACATGTCTTCCGGCAAGATTCCCTTCACCAGACCGCCCGGTGACACACATTCCATCCGGTTGTCAAAGATGCTGACAAGAATGCTTCCCGAATAATCGTAGTCCCGGTGTACCACTGCGTTCAGCAATGTCTCCCGCAGCGCCGGCTCCGGATAATCCAAAGTCTCAACCCGCCGCAGACCTTCGAACTCTACACGCCTGTTATTCTGAAGGCTGAGATATCGGTATGCCTCCTCCATCTGCTGCAGAATGGAGCCGCCGAATTCCTCTCTCGTCTTGAAAACCATTTTCGTGTTTCCGCTGAATACTGCGCATTTAATCGTATGCTCACACTGGTCTGACAGAAGCAGGGCTGCATTGGTGTAGTATCCATCCTCATCCATCAGGCCCAGCGTCCGCTGATTTTCTCTGTGGAAACCCACACCGCATTTTTCAAAATATTTTGCGGTATAATCAAAGGTCAGGTTCTGATTCATCGATCTGGCTTTATCATAACAAACCCCATCGCTTTCCCGAATCATCTGCCTTATCATTTCTTCACTGGCAGGAACAGAAGCCACACCGTGCCGCACATAAACCCCGCTTGGCTTCATGCCCCTGTCGCTGAGATGATAGGGCCTCCGTTCGCCCCTGGATACACTGACGCGAATCAGTTCCTTTCCTTCTGTTTTCAATGCTTCTACGGAAGTAAACGGAATCAGATCCGGATGAATTCCATCATGGATCATGCTGGTGATGCGTTCCATTTCCTTTTCACAGTTTTCCACACCGACAGGCTGTCCGCTGCTGGTTACACCCACATATATCTCTCCGCCATCTGTATTTGCAAATGCTATGATCTCCTTTTTGAAATCCGTCTGAATGATTTCTTTCAATTCTACCCTGCTGCTCTCTTTGAATTCCATGATTTCGCTCCGTTCTGATTTCTATGCTTATTATCTGCATTATATCACGATATTATCTCGATTTCAATTGCGATTTAGTGGCAGTACACTCCGACAAGCCGGTTCTTCTGAAAATAGAGAGAGTATCCAATCGAAGAGCAGGAGAAAATATGCATCGAATACAGCTGTTCGGATGCTGTCTGCGCTGCTGAATCTTTTTTGCAAGCAAAAAAGGACGCCAAACGGATTGAATCGATTCAATTGGCGTCCCCGAATCGTCCGGGTATAGCAAAATATCAGGTTTTATTGATGAAATAGCCGTTTTTTCGGTTTTTCCTGGCGGGTATGAGAGGATTTTTATTCATCAAATTTAATAATAATTTTTTAAGACGGTTGAATCCGCAATTTCTTGTGAAAGGAACGCCCTTTAAAGTGAATACCTAGATCATCTATACACGCCAACTCATGAAAAAATGTCCCGTTGGCGTCCCTTTTGCCTTGCAGAAACCAGCAAGCCGGTCGGTGACCCGAAAATGCGAGCCGGAAAACAGGAAGTTCGGCAAAAAAAGCAGCCGTACACCGGAGTGCACAACTGCTATGCTGTCAACGAATCCTTATTTCACCGCCCACATGACGATCTCGACCAGATAGCCCGGCAGCAGACCCACCTGCAGTGCTCTTCTGCATGGCTTCGGATCCGGCATGATCTGGCGGTAAATCTGATTGAAGTCATCCCACTGGCCCAGATCCTTCATGAAAACTTCCACATTGAATACATTTTCCAGGCCGCAGCCTGCTTCCTTCAGATATCTTTCGCAGGCCAAAAGCGTGTTTCTCGCCTGCTCCTCCATGGAATCCGGGATCGTTCCGTCATAGTCGTCGCAGCACATGCCGGAAGTCAGGACGATCTCCTTCCCCTCCACTGCAAGCACCGGTGAAAACGGATAGCCGGTGGGCTCCTTTATAAATTTTTCTGGTAATTCTATTTTCATTGTTTTCTCCTTTTTACAGCTCCAGCTTCTTTTTACTCCAGGTCGGCCTTTCCAGGAAGGATGCAAGTCCTGATCCGGATACTGCCGTATCCGGCGTCTGCACCGGTATCGGAGCAGGCTGCGGCGTCTTTTCCTGCTTTTCCTGTTTCTCGCGGATATAGATCAGCTTGTTGTTGCTGCCCGGAACCCGTTCTTCCTTGAATTCAAATACACCCAGAGACTTGATAAACGGTGTGAACTTCTTGAATCCGAAGTTTCGCACATCGAAATCCGGATATCGCTTCAGAATCAGGTTGCCTAAGTCTCCCAGCGGGAACCATTCGTCCTCGTCGGAGTTCTCCTCCACCATGGCCATGATGGCCTTTCGCATGGATTTGGCACTCAGAGTCTTCACATTGCCCGACTTCTGTTCGGCCGCCTTGCCGGAAGAAGCCTTGGACGAAGCAGCTGCTCCTGCATTTTTCTTTCCGGAGGATTTGGCTTTGCTGCGGGATTCCGTTTCTTCCCGTTCCTCCTTCTCTTCTGCCATGTCTGTCAGATCCGGACCGTCTGCCATTTCCGCATCCAGAGCCAGCAGGTCCAGATATTTGAACCGGTTGCAGGCTGAAATGAACGGTTTCGGGGTCTTGGTCTCGCCCATACCGATGACATCCATGCCCGCTTCTCTCAGACGGGAAGCCAGCCGGGTGAAATCGCTGTCACTGGTCACCAGGCAGAATCCCTCCACCTTACCCGAATACAGGATGTCCATGGCATCGATGATCATGGCAGAGTCCGTGGCGTTTTTTCCTACCGTGTAGCTGTACTGCTGAATCGGCGTAATGGAATGCTCCAGCAGCATGGTCTTCCACCGGGCGAACCGCGGCTTGGTCCAGTCGCCGTAAATCCGCTTATAGGTCGCTACCCCGTAATTCGAAATTTCATCTAGAATAATCTTCACATATTTATCGGATACGTTGTCGGCGTCGATGAGCACCGCGTATCGTCTGTCTTCAATATTCACGTTTCCTCCAATCTTTTTCCCACCGGATTACACGAACTTCTCCAGTGTCACGTAAACTTTCCCCTTTTTCGATGTGCCCGAAACGCCCTGATAGATGGCCTTTCCCTTCCCCCGCAGGACCAGCTTCTCTCCCCCCTTCAGAGAATGATCCGGCTTCAGCATTTCCGTCTCATTGACGAATACCAGTCCTCTTGCGATGGCCGTCTGCGCATCCTTCCTGGACAGATGGAACACCCCTGCCACGATGCTGTCCAGCCGCGGAGAAGTGACCGTAAACTCCACGGTTTCCCGGCGGATTACGCCCATATCTGCCGCACTGATCGGCAAAACCTCCACGTCCAGGCTCACGTTCCCTGCTTTCCTGTAATGCATCTGCAGATATTCTCCCAGTTCTCTGGTCACAACGGCCTGCGCCCCGTCCGGCCGGACCAGAATGTCGCCCATCTTCTCCCTTCGGATCCCTTCCCCCAGAAGCGATCCCAGATAATCCCGGTGAGAAAGGCTTCTGCCGCCCCGGTTCTGCCCGCCGGCAATCTTCAGATCCAGCAGAACCAGCGGACATTCCTGCGGATTTTCACGGAAATACTCCAACAGCCCGGCCTCATCCGAAATATCCATATACGACGGCACGAAAACCACCATGCGCCGCTCCGCATCGGGAAGACCGCCAAACAGGAAGACTCTCGTTCCTTCCGCCCGCCACCGCTTCAGGAGTCCGGAAACCGCCGACTGCTGCGACAAATTGAGAAAATCCGATACAATCA
>JAEDMR010000214.1 GCA_016302925.1 Bacillota bacterium | reverse complement strand
GTTAAAAATACATTGGAGTTGTCAACAAAAAACTCCACAACAACTTGACACGACCAACAAAAAAGGTCCGATTTACATTTCCGCAGAATCGTAGTAGAATAGAGATAAGAAACCTGCAGGGGGGATATGAAAATGAAAAACAGAGGAAAAAAGAGAATCGTATGTCTGCTGGTGCTGTGCCTGCTGCTTTCCATACCAGGCGGAGCATTTGCTGCAGTTTCGAATACAACGGTACCTGTTGCCATAGAAGGAATTCGCCTTGATTTTTATGCTTCGGCCGTGCTTGAGAAGGTCAATGAGGTGCGGGCAGAAAAGGGGTTGCTGCCGCTGACCATGGACAGCGATCTTCAGGAAATCGCACTGCAGCGGGCGGCGGAAATCGCCGTATATTTCGATCATATCCGGCCCAATGGCAAGAGCTGCATTTCCATATCCGAGAAAATGGCCGGAGAAAATATCGCCATCGCCTATCCGGATCCGGACTCGGTCATGACAGGCTGGATGAACTCGGAGGGGCATCGGGCAAATATTCTGAATGCTTCCTATAGCAGCATCGGGATTGCCTGTGTTTATCATAATGGTGTGTTCCGCTGGGTACAAATCTTCGGCAGATACACGGGAAACGGAAAATTTGCAGCGGAGGAACTGGGAGAAAGTCAGACGGTGGACGTACTGACCGGTTTGATTAACCTGAAATACAGCGGGGAAACCACCGTCAGCCTGAACAGCGGACAGGAATCGGATACATTGCAGGCGAGCTGCAGCAGTACCAATGCCCAGTGGTCCTACGGACAGTTCCCGCTGGATCCGGCGCTGCTCACCTACCGCAGCTCCGATTCTGCTGTGGTAGACATCGATGAAACCGGCCACATGACGCCGAAAAAGGTGGGGTCTGCGGTGCTGACCATCAGCCTGAAGGCGGATCCGTCTCGCAGTCTTACACAGGAGATTCAGGTGGACAGCTTTATTACACCGGAGATGGTGAAGCTGTCCCAGACCAGCTATACATACAACGGAAAGGCAAAAACGCCGAAAGTCACTGTGGAAGGTGTTCCAGAAGAGAACTATATCGTGTCATATAAAAACAATATTAAGGTTGGAACTGCAACGGCGATTATTGAAGGCATCGGTAATGTGACAGGAAGGGTTGAAAAGACGTTTCAGATTAATTACAATCGTCCGGCTAAAGTGACGCTGCAGACGCCGACCACAGGCAGTAGCCACTATGTGAAGGTACGCTGGAAAAAGACGGACTGTGACGGCTATCAGATTCGCTATTCCACATCCAAAACCTTTAAGACCTATAAATCGGTCTACGTGAAGGATGGGGATGCCGTATCGAAGACCATAAAGAATCTGACGAAAGGGAAACGGTATTATGTGAAAGTGCGGGCCTATAATCTCTACGAAGGCAAACGGGTATACGGAAGCCTCAGTACCTGGCGCAGCGTGGTATGCAAATAATGAAGAGAAAAGGCGAAAGACACTATTGCATTGAAAAAAATGCAGGTGTATAATGAATAAGTCAATTAAACAGCAGGGGAGCCTGGAGGACAGGCTGAGAGGAAGGTGTTGCCTTCGACCCTTATTACCTGATTTGGATTATGCCAACGAAGGGAGACGAACTACTTAGCTATACAGGAAATGATAAGTGGGAGCTGCCGGGATGGCAGCTTCTTTTTCTTTTGATAATTGATTATGAAGGGAAAGGAGAGATGGCAGAATGATAAAGATAAACGGGAAGCAGTATGATCTCGCGGGAAAAACATTGGAGGCATATTTGGAGAACTCTGACTATGATAGAAAGAGGGTTGCGGTAGAAAGAAACGGCGGGATTATTCCAAAAGCCAGATACAGTGAGACCATCCTATCTGACGGCGACGAAATTGAGATCGTCAGTTTCGTCGGTGGCGGCTGAGATATTGCGGCAGCAGCAGATGACATAAGATATGCAGTGACAGAAAAAGACAGAAAGAAGGATGCAAAAATGAATGATGATAAGTTAATCATAGGCGGCCGGGAATTTCACTCCCGGTTTATTCTCGGTTCCGGGAAATACTCCCTGAACCTGATTGAGGCAGCCGTAAAAGATGCCGGAGCGGAAATTATAACACTGGCGGTGCGCCGTGCCAATACGAAGGAAGAAGAAAACATTCTGGACTTCATACCGGAAGGCGTGACCCTGCTTCCGAACACCTCCGGCGCGAGAAATGCCGAAGAAGCGGTTCGCATCGCCCGACTGGCCAGAGAGCTGGGGTGCGGGGATTTTGTCAAGGTGGAAATCATGCGCGATACCAAATACCTGCTGCCGGACAACCAGGAAACCATTCGTGCGACAGAAATCCTGGCGAAGGAAGGCTTCATCGTCATGCCGTATATGTATCCGGATCTGCAGGCAGCCAGAGATCTGGCCAGTGCAGGTGCAGCGACGATTATGCCGCTGGCGTCTCCGATTGGTTCCAACAAGGGTCTGGCAACGAAGGATTTCATTCAGATTCTGATTGACGAGATTGACCTTCCGATCATTGTAGACGCGGGGATCGGCAAGCCGTCGCAGGCCTGTGAAGCTATGGAAATGGGTGCAGCCGCGATCATGGCCAATACGGCTCTCGCAACTGCCGGGGACCTTCCGATGATGGCCTCTGCGTTCCGTCAGGCCATCGAGGCCGGGCGCAAAGCATATCTGGCAGGCCTTGGCCGTGTGCTGACCAGAGGTGCTTCGGCGTCGGATCCGCTGACAGGATTTCTGCGGGATTAGGAGGGTGGATCAATGGAAAATCAGTTTTTCGTGGATTCGGAATTTCTGTCGGAGGAGGCGCTGAAAAAGAAACACCGCCTGGAAACCGATCCTTCCTGCCGAAAAAATCACATGGAGTATCTGCCGGATATGGAGCAGATCCACTCGGACATTTGTGATAAAGTAATGAAACAGATGGAATCCTATGATTACTCGGTTTATACGGCAAAGGATGTCCGTGCGGCACTTCGCCATGAGACCTGCAGCATCGAAGATTTCAAGGCCCTGCTGTCTCCGGCGGCAGAACCGTTTCTGGAGGAGATGGCGCAGCGTGCCCGTCTGGAAACAAGCCGCCATTTCGGAAACACGGTCTATCTCTTCACGCCGCTGTACATCGCCAACTACTGTGAAAATTACTGCGTTTACTGCGGGTTCAACTGCTATAATCACATCAACCGGATGAAGCTT
>JAEDMR010000029.1 GCA_016302925.1 Bacillota bacterium | reverse complement strand
AAACAGAAGATGAATACTCTACGCATGGAAATACGGATTTTGTATATAAGACGGTAAAAAATAACGGTACTGTGAAATACGGCAAGCAGCCATATAAATATCTTTATGAATACGAGAATACAGACTATAACGGAAACAAAGACTTTAATTATCAGGTGCAGACAGACCTTTATGCGCCGACGGTAATCCAGGTCACCTATAAAGATCAGTACACAAAGAGAAATGAAACCGTATCGCAGTGGTTCTATAAACCGGTAAAATAGAATCGTCCAAACCGCAAAGTGTGTTTCATAAAAAAAGGGTATCGCATTCACAACCGAAAACAGCTGTGAAGACGATACCCTGTTTTATGTCGTTTCGATCCCTGCCGGTGCGCCCTGCTGATGCGCCCTGCTGATGCGCCCTGCTGAGGTGAACCGGCTGTGCGGGTCACTGCGCCTATTCCAGCAGCGGCTGGCCGTGATCATACAGATCGCTGTTGAGCTGAAGGATCGTATAGCCGTGGGCCAGAGCATACAGGATGATGCTGTCCCGCGGATCCCGTACGTAAAGCGGCGGGAAACGGCCCTCCCGCAGGAGAAACTGGGTTTCTTCCATAGTAGCCTTCATAGCGAAGCACAGGCAGAGCAGCTTGTCACGGGACGGACGACGTGCTCCGGAAAGGATCTGATAGGCGTAAACTTCGTTCAGATTGCAGGCTTTCACCACATCCGTTTTCGTCATGCCGCGGGAAGTGATGAGCGACTGCAGATGGGATGTGAGAGGATCTATGGAAAGTTCACTGCTGTTTTCTTTCAGAAAGTTATCGAGTGAATCACAGTTTTTCAGTTCGTTTTCCAGATTTGTGGTGCTTTTCTTTGGCATGTTTGGCTCCTTTGTGGTACAATAAAATTATACTGTGCATTAGTATAGCATGTTGGTGTAAAAATGTGTTATGCACAGTGCTAAATGGAGTATGAAAAGAGAATGGATATTTTGTCAGTACTGGAGAGCCGTGACGGCCATCTCCTGAAAAAGCTGCGAATCAAAAAAGACAGTGCGGTTCTCGCCATGGAGCGCGGGGACGGCAGTCTTTTCGTGCTGCGAATCTACGAGCAGGAGATCCCGACCTACCGGCTGCTGGAGGGCCATTCCTGCGAGAATCTGCCGGCGGTGTATCACTGTGAGACCCGGGACGGCTTTTTCCTGGTGGAGGAAGAGTACATCGACGGTATCTGCCTGCAGGACATGCTGGACGGCGGCGCCACACTGGATGAAAACCAGGCGGCGGCTGTGGTCCGAATGGTCTGCCGGGCGCTGAACGTGCTCCACGAAGCCGGTTTCGTCCATCGGGATGTGAAGCCGGAACATGTGATGCTGACGCCGGAGCGCCGGATCGTTCTCATCGACCTGGATGCATCCATGCGGATTTCTCCGGAAAAAGACACGGACACCCGGCTTCTGGGAACGGCCATTTATGCTGCGCCGGAGCAGTTCGGCCTGACCCGGTCCGACGTGCGGACGGACATCTATTCCATGGGAATCCTGCTGAACGAGCTGCTGACCGGTGCGCACCCGGCGGTGACCCGCTACCGGGACGGCAGGCTGGACGGGGTCATCGAAAAATGCATACAGATGAATCCCCGGGACCGGTATCAGAATATGGACGAGCTGACGACAGCCCTTTCTTCCCCTCGCACCGGCGGCGGTACTTCGCAAAATCCGCATCGCAGATGGTTTCTACCTTTAGTTGCCTGTGTGGCGTGCTTGGGGATTTTGATCGGGGCTGCGGCGCTGCCGGATGGGAAGGCAGAGATACAGGACATGCCGCCGGCAGACGGCACTGCAGACAGTATTCCGGTGCAGGCAGAAGATGAGGCAGGTTCAGAAGACGGAGCCAGTGCGGCAGACAAGGCGAGTGAAGCTGATGCGGCAGCTTCGGCTCAAGCGAGCGCGCCGGCTGAGATCGGAACCTCTGACAAGACTCCGACGCAGGGGAATACTGTAGCCTCCACGAAAAAAACGGAAGCCAAATCGCCGGATACCGATGAAAAGAAGTTTGACCCGGCTGTGCTGAGCCGGACGAAGCGGATCCAGCTGAAATGGGGTGCCAGTGAGATCGAGGATGGGACAGGATTCGGCAAGCACCTGTTTGACGACCGGGTGGAGGTGCTCCTCGACGGCAAAAGGACCAGCGATTACATGGTATATCTGGAGGACAGCAGCTGCGGGACTGCAGTGAAGGAGAGCGACGGCAGGCTCCACCTGATCGCAGCGAAAGAGGGAAAATGGACCATGTACGTGGTGTGCGGCAGAGAATATGCCGCATTCCGGTGGAACACCACGGGAGCCGAACCGGCAGACGAGACAGACAATCTCACGTTGCACTGGTCCGACTACATCATTGGACACGGCGGCTGTTTCGGAGCAACCTTCTTCGACGATACCATTACGGTCTGCTTCAACGGCCAGCCGGTTTCCGATTATACGGTGGAGCTGGAGGATCCGGAGCAGGGCATTGCAGAAATCAATGCAGACGGAACACTGCATCTCAGATGGCTGAAGAAGGATGTGAAGCATCTGATCATTATATATAAGGGAACACCGTATGTTTTCCAATGGGCTACGGATTGACAGGCTTCGATTTAGAAGGATGGAGTACATAGAATGGTAATGGAGATTGATTCTGTTCTGACGGAAAGGGACGGAAGGCTGATAAAAAAACTGCGCATGAAGGAAAACAGTGCAGTCCTGGTGATGGAAGACGGGGACGGCTGTATTTACGTGCTGCGAATCTATCGGCAGGAGATTCCGGCGTACCGGATGCTGGAAGGGCACGAGTGCGAAAGCCTGCCGGCAGTGTACCACTGCGAGATCCGGGACGGATTTTTCCTGGTGCAGGAGGAGTATATCGAAGGCATCTGCCTGCAGGATATGCTGGACTGGGGCGCCAGGCTGGATGAGAAGCATGCAGTCAGCGTGGTGAAAAAGGTCAGTGAGGCACTGGCGGTGCTTCATGACGCCGGCTTCGTCCACCGGGATGTGAAGCCGGAGCATGTGATACTGATGGCAGGGAAGCGGGCTGTCCTGATTGACCTGGATGCGTCGATGCGCCTCCGCCCGGAAAAGGATACGGATACCCGTCTGCTGGGAACCGCCATCTATGCGGCACCGGAACAGTTCGGCCTGACCCGTTCTGATGTGCGGACGGATATTTACGCAGTGGGCATTCTGCTGAATGAGATGCTGACCGGCGTCCATCCGGCTGTGACCCGTTACCGCCAGGGCAGGATGGGGCAAACCATCGAAACCTGTATTCAGATGAACCCACAGGATCGGTATCAGAGTGTGAAAGAACTGGCGGACGCACTTTCTTCGGAGAAGGTCGGCGGCGAAGAGAAGGTCGGCGTCGAAGGAAAAGTAAAGACGAAAAAATGGAAGCGCACCATTGCTGCGTGCGCGGCGGGAGTGGCGATTTTGTTCGGTGCGGTCATGCTGGGAAATGTGCTGCCGGATGGGATTTTTGGTATGCCGAATGAGGCTGGCGGTGCGGCCGTGGCAGATGCGGATGCAGACGGTGCACAGCCGGACATGACAGGCGATATCGATGAAACCAACCCGTGGCTCCAGATGTATAAAAGGGACAAAACCATTTACTATAACTACCGGCAGGGATCGCAGGCGGCGAAGCTGCAGCTGGCAGACGGGACACAGGTGGATGAGACCTTCAATGTGTATGCGGATCCGGGAATCGGTGTGCTGGAAGGCTGGGATACAGAGCGGGATGCGTGGAGGCTGACCTCGGAGGGATGTGACATGGGCGCTGAGGGCTATCTCCATGCGGAAAAAGACGGGAAGCATTATGCCATCCGAGTGGTAGTTATGGGCGAACCCATCAGTGCTTATTCCTCGATACCGTCCATGGACGATCTGACGGCCGGGTATCTGGAGCCGTTGGTGGACGCAATGGATCCGTCGGACCGGACGATTTACGGTACTTATGATCCTGCCGGGAAGACGAAGATCTATCTGGCTGCAATGTTCGGCTTTAACCATCTGATACCGGAGTGCAGCGATTCCCATGTGACGATTCATCAAACCAGTGAGACCGGCGGATGGCCGTATAATCTTTTCATTATGACGTTCGAAAATCCGGAGGGCGGCACGGTGACGTTCAATGTGTCGAATCAGGATACGAGACTCAAGTTTGTGTTTGAAGAGGAGTAGGGCCGGCCTTTGTGACCGGCCGGGTTCGGGCTGAATGCAAGGCGGGTCCGGCCGGGTGCTAACCGAGGATCTCTTTCAGTGCCTGCTGCCCGTCCTTTTCCGGCATGGAAATATCCAGCAGTGTCAGATCCGGGCGCAGCTGGCATTGCAGCTCCACAGCCTCTTTTCCGTTAGCGGCTTCTCCGACCACCTCATATTTAGCGCGGGTCAGGATATCCTTCAGCATCATCCGCATGAAAGCGGCATCGTCTGCGATTAAAACAGTTCTTTTCATAGTTGTCGATTCTCCTTGTGTAATAATGTAAGAACAATGATAGTTGTTACAGCTTATATTTATTATAGTACCAGAGGGCGGACTGCGTGCTGCGCAGCCCGGTTCGATCACTGTGAGTGTCTCTGAATAAATCCATTGTCATAATGTGCTTCTTTTCCTAAAAAATCCTGTTAAAACAAATTATTGCATGGAATAATTTTACAAAAATGCAAGTGAGATGTGGAATCTTTTTTACGACGGTATTCGACAGAATGTGACGGTTTTTGCACTCACTCCGGTTTTCTTATGACGGATTCATGTATTTAGCCATTTTTGTCGAAGCATATACCATTTACGTTATGTTGTACGCTACGTGACAGAAATACTTCTTGTGTTAAAATGTCAGAACGATTATACTTATTAGAGCAATCAGGCAGGTTGAATCCATGGACTTTTCGAAGATTACAGACCAATACAGCAGCAGACAGATAAGTGCGCTCAGCATCAAGGAAAACAGTGCGGTGTA
Organism: Bacillota bacterium; assembly: GCA_016302925.1. GTDB lineage: Bacteria > Bacillota > Clostridia > Peptostreptococcales > Anaerovoracaceae > RGIG7179. The sequence continues at coordinate 9,559 of JAEDMR010000029.1, read as the reverse complement.
CACCGTAGAAAATCCGGATGGCGGGCTTTTTGTGCTGCGGGTTTATGACCGGTCGATGCCTGGATATGCGCTTCTGGCGGGGCAGAACGGAGTCGACGTTCCGGGCGGCGGGGAGGACCAGGGCGGCGCAGGAATGCCGAAGGTGTATAGCTGCCGCATGGAGCAGGGCTGCTGCGTGGTGGAGGAAGAATATATCGATGGGATTTCCCTGCAGGAACTGATCGATGGCGGGGAAAAGATGGCGCCGGAGCGGGCGATTGCCATCACATCTTCCGTTTGCCGGACACTTCTTCGTCTTCACAGAAAAGGCATCATTCACCGAGATGTGAAGCCGGAACACGTGATGCTGACGCCGGAGGGAAAACTCTACCTCATCGATCTGGACGCGGCCATGCGGATTTTGCCGGAAAAGAAAAGCGACACGAGGCTCCTGGGGACGGCAGGCTATGCGGCGCCGGAGCAGTTCGGCCTGAACCGGTCTGATGTGCGGACGGATATCTTCGCTGTGGGGATTTTGCTCAATCTGCTGCTGACCGGGGAGCATCCGGCGGTGGTGCGGTTTCGGGAGGGTGCGCTGGGCCATATCATCGAAACATGTACGGCCATCAACCCGCAGGACCGGTATCAGAATATGACGGAGCTGCTGGAGGATTTGGAAAAAGCCAGGGTGCTGCGGCGGGCCGGAGGAAAGACTGGCGGTATGAAACGCCCGGCAGTTCTGGCGGGAGTGCTTTGTCTGGTGATCCTTCTGGGGACGGCCCTGCTGCTGGGCACGGATCTGCTGGCGGAAGACGGCGGCAGGAGCAGCAGCCAGGGTGCAGAAAACGGCCAGATCCGGACGGCTTCCTTTACGACGGCAAGTTATGATACCTCCGAAAAAAACTATATTCTCTGCAAAAAAGTCTCGAAGGACATTTACACTCCGATTTCTTCCGCAGCTTTCTCGTCCCGCGGAACGGAGCACCCGGCTTTGATTTTTCTGGCGGAATACGAGGACCGGACCTTTTATCTGCTGACCGAAAAGTCTGCCGACACGCTGGCGCTTCCGGTGCTGAACTGCTACCGGGAACTGACGCATGACTCCGTGGCGGCAGAGATCACGAGGGAGGCGGATGCCCGCATCGGCGATGGGGTGTATGCCGTCTGGCAGGTGCAGATCGAACCGGACTTCGAAGGTTCGGTGAGGGCAGGTGTTTCTCTGAACGGGAAGCTGACGAAATATGAATTTCTGGACAACGGCACCCTGCTGCCAAACTTCCTCTGGATTCTGGATGAAAGCTATGTGCCGGCCGACTTTGCGGAGCGCTATGACGGGGACCTGATTCCGTTCGCCCAAAACCCGGCCGGGCAGACCTTCGCCGACCGAAGTGCACTGGAGGCTTCCGCCCTGAAGCTGGAGAACCGTTACGGCCCGATTCTGAAGCAGATCAACATGTCACTGACGCCATATGATGATGAAAATGCGTTTTTCCTGGTGCACCCGGCGGGCACGTCGCTGCAGGATACGACCACGCAGTTGTGCGCTTACAATCAGGAAGGATGCGGGTTCGGTGCCGGAGGTGCCGGCGGCGGTGTCTTCGCAAAATCCGTCGACTCGGTGTTTTACTATTCTCCTGCGGGCAGCGTGATGGTCGGGGGTCTTGAAATGCAGGTCACCAAAGTGAAGATGAAGGAATACCGGGGCCACGAAGATATCCAGGCAGTGTTCACCCTGGCAGAGGAGGAAGGAACATCCTCCGGCGAAGGTGGAACATCCTCCGGCGAAGGTGGAACATCCTCCGGCGAAGGTCCGGCACATTACGCAGCGGTGCGGCTGCAGATGGGCATGAACATCGTGGTGCTGGGTGAGGGGCTGACGGAGCAGGACGTGATCTCCATCGACAGTCAGGCCAATCTCCTGGAAAAAGCCCTCGGATTCACACCTCTGTCACAGCCGCTGAAGTTTGTGAAATCCGGCGACCGATATGAAGGCTTCTATCCGCTTGCCTGTGCCCTGATCAGTGAAGAGGGGCAGGGCAGGATGCTCAGCCTCAATGTGGAAATACCGGACCACTGCCGGATTCGCGACCTGACCGATGGCAGCGGAAAATCGCTGGCGTATGTGGTCGAGCAGCGAAAAGGCTATGTGGTCACGGACGCGGACGGAAATCCGCTCTATGACCAGGAGGCGATTTCCGCCCGCGGCTGGAAAAGCGGCATTACCGGGGCCAACGCCGGAACGGCAGATGACCGCGTTCTGATGGATGTGACCTCCTGCGTGGCCGTACATACGGAAGACTACGCCAAAGACATCTGCCGCGCAGCGGTCGGACAGGGAAACACCGCAGATTTTGAGGCATTTCTGGCCGGCCATGATCCGGACGGGAATCCCAACCATGCAGAGCTGAGAATGTCATATATGGAATATACCATCTATTTCAATCCGGCCGATGACGCTGCCCGCAACGAGATCGTATTTCATGTGACGAAGTCCTGACCCGCAGCAGTCTCCGCATCATCTATCCGGACCGGGACCGGCCTGGTCTTGCCTGGACTTGTCCGGTTACGCCTGTGTCCGCCCCAGTTATACATCTGTCCAGCTGGTTAGTTTAATGCAACCCCCTAAATCGACCATAAAAATCAGCCAAAGAAGGGGTCCGTTCTCTGCAAAACAGCGATATCTCAATCGAAATTACATAAAAAATGGAAAATATGGATGAAATTACGACTGAGATTACGGAAAATAAGCGAATTCGGCCAACGCAGACCCCTTCTTTTCAACTTTTTCACCCTCAAAAAAGGGGGAACGTGCTCGTGGAGTGCAGGTGACTCCGGGGAAGCGAAAATAACGATTTTCAATGTGCTGTTGTGCATCTGCATGGTGCCGGAAATCTTCACCTCCGGCGAGGACTTAACCCTGAGGGGTGAAACCTTCACCGGCGAGGGCCAGGTCGAGATCGGATGGTGGAGTCAGGAAAACGGCTTCAAGGGATTATTCGTTTGGCGAAAAATATACTGCGGATGCGGATGTGACTCTGTACCTCAGCCGACCCCGCCGACCCCGCCGAACCCGCCGAACCCGCCGACCCCGCCGACCCCGCCCTCTCAAACCTGTGAACTGCGACCGACCCTACCGCGAACTCACGAAAAAAGACCACCAGATTGCTCTGATGGTCTCGTAAGTATCGAGATGAATTAACCGAAATATCTCTTCAGCAGACCTTCGAATGCAGCGCCGTGTCTTGCTTCGTCCTTGGCCATTTCGTGAACGGTGTCGTGGATTGCATCCAGGTTCAGTTCCTTGGCTCTCTTAGCCAGATCCTTCTTACCAGCGCAAGCGCCAGCTTCAGCTTCTACTCTCATTTCCAGATTCTTCTTGGTGGAGTCGGTTACTACTTCGCCCAGCAGTTCTGCAAACTTAGCAGCGTGTTCAGCTTCTTCGTAAGCAGCCTTTTCCCAGTACAGGCCGATTTCAGGATAGCCTTCTCTGTGAGCGACTCTGGACATAGCCAGGTACATACCAACTTCAGAGCATTCTCCTTCAAAGTTTGCTCTCAGACCGTCGATGATTTCCTGGTCAACACCCTTGGCTACGCCAACAACGTGCTGGTCAGCCCATTCTACCTTGCCGCCGCCCTGAGCCATAAACTTGTCAGCGCCAACGTGGCAGATCGGACATTCTGCCGGTGCTTCCGGTCCTTCATAAACGTATCCGCAAACTGTGCAAACCCATTTCATAATGTGTATTCCTCCTTGGTTCTAAACAAAATATTTTTTTCCGGCATTCTTGCATGCCCGGAGATAGTTCTATTCTATCACATTTTCAAAAAAAGAAAAGAGAATAATGTAAAGATTGCGTGAATTTTCTCACAAGGAAAAGTCCGTTGCAATTTCACGCTTTTCAGTATATAATAGGTCTGTGCTGTATATTTCCTGCGGCATGTATCAAAAGGAGAACAAATCATGAGAAAGCATATAAAGAGAGCCGTCAGCTGCCTGCTGGTCCTGGCCATGGTATGCGGCATGACCGGCTGCACCACATATAACAATTTCAAAGCAGCCTTTTTCCCGGGGGATAAGGTGGCACAGGAGAAGACCATCAAGATCGGCATCTATGAAGCCACGTCCGGTAAGCTGAGCGACCAGGGCAAACAGGAAGTCATGGGCATTGAACTGGCCAACGAGCTTTACGGCACTGTGCTGGATAAAAAAGTCGAGCTGATTTATGGCGACAACCAGTCCAGCATGTACGTGGGGGAAACGGTGATTCAGGAACTGATTTCCCAAAATCCGTCCGTCATACTTGGTAGCTGCGGTGAAACGGTGACCCTGATTGCCAGCGATTATATCAAGGCAGCCAGCATTCCCGCCATCACCATCTCCAGCACCAATCCGCTGATTACAGCCAACAATGAATTTTATTTTTCCGCCACCTTTGAAGAGACACGGCAGGGGGACGCACTGGCGGACTATGCATATACCGGCCGTGAAAAAGACGTGGTGGCCACGGTGAAGATGCAGAACGATGATACCGCCACCGCCACCATCAAGCGGTTTACCAACCGGATGAAGAAACTGTCGGGAGACAGCAAGTGCATCGTGGGAAGCTATGAGCTGCCGGCAGATTCCGGGGACTATACCCAGGTGATTGAAGCCATCCGGGAATCCGGTGCCAAAGCCGTATTCCTGGCACTGCAGCCGGCTGCCGCCCAGGCGTTTCTGCAGCAGGCGGTGGATCTTCGTCTGACCCATGTGACCTGGCTGGGCGAAAGGTCCTGGAACAATGAGGATCTGATGGATTTCATCAAGTCCCAGCCGAAGCTGGACGTGGCATATCCGTCGGATTTCAGCCAGAAGGTATCCACCTCCAGAACCGAGGAGTTTGTACAGGCATACAAGAAGAAATATGGAGAGGACATGGAGCCGAGTGAAGCGACGGCCATCGCCTTTGACGCCTATCTGCTGGCCCTGCAGGCCATTGAGGATGCACAGAATATGGTAATGGAGCTGACAGAAGACCAGGTGCGGGCCAGATATGAGACGGAAGCCACCCAGAAGGCAGCCATCGCCGAATGGAAGCAGGCAAGAGAAACCGGTATTCCGACCGGTCGGCAGATCAAGATGATGCTGGAGCAGATTGAGAACTTCAACGGTGCATCGGGTATCATCAGCTATAACGGCAAGAATGAAGCAACCAAGTCCATCACCATCAACTATATTTCCGGCGGTAAAGAGCAGACGGCCTACGTGGTGGGATAGGCGGCCGCAGGAAATGCACCCGTGGGGAATGCACCCGCAGGTGCCATACGAGAATACTGATTAAAACCTTGTAAATGAGGTAGAATAAACTATATAACGAACGAAGGAGAAACAACCAAATGGAAGAAAAGATTTTAGATGCAATTGCACAGATTCGTCCGTTCCTGCAGAGAGACGGCGGAGACATTGAATTCGTAGAGCTGACCGACGATAACGTGGTAAAGGTAAAGCTGCAGGGACACTGCGCAGGCTGCCCGGGTGCACAGATGACCCTGAAGGCAGTTGTGGAAAGAATCATTAAGGAAAGCTATCCTGAAATCAAGGGTGTAGAAGCTGTATAAACGCTGCGGAGCGAAGAGACTGCATCGCAGCACATGCAAAATGATGGAAAGCTGGTTTGCGTAATTTCCCTGTTTCCGGAAGGAAATGGGAGTTACGCAATATTGGCGTGAGGAGAATTCTATGAACAGGGAAATGAAATTTGAGGAGTACGAACCGTTTCTGAAAGAAAACGAGCAGGCGATGACAGAAGCCCTGCAGAAGCTGATCCGTTTCAATACCGAGCAGGCGGATCCTGTGACCACGAAGGACGGGGAAGTTTATCCCTTTGGGCAGGGGGTGCAGGACTGCTTTGAAGCTTGTCTGGAACTGGCGCGCGGCCTGGGATTCGAGACCTGCAACGTGGACAACTACGGCGGCCACATCGACTGGCCGGGAAGTGGAAAGGACATTCTGGATGAAGAGGGGAAGGTCGTCGGTCATGAAGGACCGAAGATCATGGCCATCCTGGGCCATCTGGACGTGGTGCCTGCCGGCAGCGGCTGGGACTTTGACCCTTATGGCGGCGAAGTGAAAGACGGCTATATCTATGGCCGCGGAACCACCGATGACAAAGGGCCTGTGGTTTCCTGCCTCTATGCCATGAAGTCCCTGAAGGACGCCGGATTCCAGCCGGAAAACACGGTCCGGATCATCCTGGGTCTGGATGAAGAGACCGCCTGGAAGGGCATGAACTACTACTTCGAAAAAACGCCGCGGCCGGATTACGGCTTTACGCCGGATGCGGATTTCCCGGTGATCAACGGCGAAAAGGGCATGCTGATCTTCGATCTGGCGAAGAAATTCGGAAAGAACCAGGCGGGATCCAAGGGGCTCATGCTCCGCTCCCTTTCCGGCGGTACAGCCCCAAACAGCGTGCCGGACCGGTGCCGGGCTGTGGTGCGAAGCGAAGTGGCAGGTGCATATGACGCCATTAAGGAGAAAGCCGCAGCATACCGGGAAGAAACCGGATATAAGCTGACGTGCAAGGGCATGGGCAAATCCCTGGAGCTGTCCGCGGTGGGCGTTGCCTCCCACGGGGCAAAACCGGAGTGCGGCCTCAACGCCGTGTCCGTCATGATGGAATTCCTCGGGCGCCTGAATTTTGTCAATGAAGAAATCAATGACTTCGTCGGATTCTATAATAAATACATCGGATTCATCCTGGACGGCGCCGCACTGGGCATCGATTTTGAGGATGAGAAATCCGGGAAAATGGTTTTCAACCTGGGCATGGCAGAAATCGGACCGGAGGCAGCGAAGCTGACCATCAACGTCCGCTACCCGGTGACCTGCACCGAAGAACAAATCTTCCGGACCATGGAGCCGGTGCTGACCCAGTACAACCTGGGCGTCATCAAGGGCAAGAACCACGATCCGCTGTACCTGGATCTGGACAATCCGATGGTGGAAACCATGCTAGAGATCTACAGAAAGCATACGGGTGACAGCGAGTCAGAGCCGCTGGTCATCGGCGGCGGCACCTACGCCCGCTCCACACCGGGCATCATCGCCTACGGCGGACAGTTCCCGGGCGACGAAGACCTGATGCACCAGAAAAACGAAAGAATGTCCCTGGAGAGATTCCGCCAGATGACCGCAATCTATGCCGAAGCCATCTGCCGTCTATCCTGCGGATTTTGAGAAGAAAGAGAGAAACCTGAATTATGAACAATCAACAGAACAATACCGCCCGGCTGGCCAAGATGGCCATGCTGGTAGCCATTTCCATCGTGCTGGTCATGCTGATCCACTTCCCGATTTTTCCGGCAGTGGCATTCCTGGAGTATGACCCGGCTGACATTCCAATCCTCATCGGAACCTTCGCCTTCGGACCGGCGGCCGGCGTGGTGCTGACTGTGGTGACATCGGTTTTACAGGGGTTGACGGTCAGCTCATCCAGCGGACTGTACGGCATTATCATGCACATCATCGCCACATCCGTGCTGGTTCTGGTATCCGGTCTGATCTACCGCGGCCATAAGACCAAGAAGATGGCTGTCATCGGACTTCTGGCAGGAACCTGCGCCATGGCAGCGGCTATGGTGGTGGCCAACCTGTTCATCACTCCGGCCTTCATGGGCGTGGAACGGGCCGTCGTATGGCAGCTGATGCCGTTCATCGTGGCCTTTAACCTGGTGAAGGCGGGCATCAACAGCGTGGTGACCTTCCTGTTATACAAGCGGATTTCTCCGTTCCTGCATAAATAGGCAGGGAGGGACGGCATGGATAACATGGAATACGAAAACATGGGATACGAAAACATGGAGATCAAGCGGGTCATCGACATCAAAAATGAAGAGGATACCCGCCGCTTCGGGCTGGAACTGGCGGAAATGTGCGTACCGGGCACCGTCATCGCTCTGATCGGCGATCTGGGCACCGGCAAAACCACCCTGACCAAATCCATCGCCGAGGGCCTGGGCATCACCCGTCCCATCACCAGCCCGACCTTCACCATCGTGCAGGAGTACCGGGAAGGGCGGCTGCCTCTGTTTCATTTCGACGTGTACCGGCTCCGCGGTCCGGAGGACCTCTTCGAGATCGGTGCCGACGACTATTTTTACGGCAGCGGCGTGTCGGTGGTGGAATGGGCCGACCTGGTCCTGGAGGCTTTGCCGGAGGACACCTGGTATATTTTCATCGATTACACGGAAGAAGAAAACGGGAGAACATATAAATGTACATTTTAGCCATTGAGACCACCGGTCCCCAGTGTTCGGTGGCCCTGATAAGCGGGGAGGCGGCCGTAAGAAGCTCCGGTTCGGGTCCGGACGGCGGGTGCCGGGTGCTGGGTATGGAATCTTCAGCCGAGGCCCTGAGCCATCTGCGGGATCTGGTGCCCCTGACGGAGAAACTCCTTTCCCGTCTTAACGTCGCAAAATCCGCACTCTCCTACATCGCGGTTTCGGCGGGCCCCGGTTCTTTCACGGGGATTCGCATCGGCGTGACCACAGCCCGTGCGCTGGGGCAGGCGCTGAACCTGCCGGTCATCGCCGTGCCGACGCTGGACGCCTTTGCGTATAAGGAGAGGACTGCAAATCCGGTGGGAGCAGGCGGAGCTGCGGGCGACGAAGAGCCGGTGGTCTGCGCCATTCTCAATGCCCGCCGCGGTCAGGTCTACGGGAAGATCGAAGGCTGGCTGCCCGGCTGCCCGTGCATGCTGACCGACGTGCTGGAAATCATAAAAAGCGCAGACGGACCGGTGAAGAAAGCCGGCCGGCCGGTGCTGTTTTTCGGAGACGGCATCGACGCCTACGAGGGACGGATTCTGGAGGAACTGGGAGACGCCGGCATGGAACCGGGCAGAGAGTTTTTCTTCGCACCGAAGGAAATCCGCTACCAGAGCGCGGACGCAGTGGGCCGGCTGGCATATACGCTGGCGCAGGCAGGGGAAGGCAGCCATTACGGTGACGTCCACCCGGACTATATGCGAAAGGCCGAAGCGGAGCAGAAGCTGGAAGCCGGCGAGCTTCCCATCTGCAAGCTGCCGAAACAGGAGTAGAAAAGAGTATGGCAGAACTGATTATCCGACAGGCAGAAGAAAAAGACATTCTGCAGATCGCAGAAATTGAAAAACAGTGCTTCACCGTGCCATGGAGCTATGAATCCCTCTGCTACGATATCCTGGAAAACAACCTTTCCTTTTATATCGTAGCAGAGATCGAAGGGAAGGTCTGCGGCTACGTGGGCATCTGGAATATCGTGGACGAGGGCCACATCAACAACGTGGCCGTAGCTCCTGCATACCGCAGGAAGCACATCGGCTCTGCGCTGCTGGATGTGCTGATCGGAACCTGTGAGGCGGAAGGCATCCTGCGGCTCACCCTGGAGGTGCGGGCGGGCAATACCCCGGCCCGCCGCCTGTATGAGCAGAAAGGATTCCTGGAAGCAGGCCTGCGGAAGGGTTACTACGAAGACAACCATGAAGACGCAGTCATCATGTGGAGAGGAAGCGCCGCTGCCTCCGGCGAAGCGGAGGAAGGCGCGGAAGAACAGGATA
>JAEDMR010000213.1 GCA_016302925.1 Bacillota bacterium | reverse complement strand
GACGAAACCACCATCGGAGACTACCTGCCGGCATCCGTAAAGCGTGCTCTGGCAAAAAAACACGCACAGTTCTATATCATCAACGCCTGGGACATTGCAGAAAAGATCGGCCTTGGCAGCCGCATCAACATGATCATGCAGGCAGCCTTTTTCCAGCTGACCGGCGTCATTCCCATCGACGATGCGGTGAAATATCTGAAAGAAGGAATTGAAAAGACCTATAAAAAGAAAGGGCCGGCCATCGTGGAAATGAACTGTCAGGCGGTGGACTATGGCGTCCGCGAAATTCAGAAAATCGAAGTGCCTGAAGAATGGCTTCATGCGGAAGACCCTCGGGAGCGGCCTCTGGATATTCCACAGTTTGTGGAAGAGCTGATGATTCCAATGAACCGTCAGGAAGGCGACGATCTTCCGGTCAGTGCCTTTGAAACCGTTGCAGACGGTACCTTCCCAAGCGGCACCAGCAAATTCGAAAAGCGCGGTGTCGCCATCTATCTGCCGAAGTGGGATGCAGAAAAATGCATTCAGTGTAACCAGTGTTCTTTCGTCTGCCCGCACAGCGCCATCCGGCCTGTTCTCCTCACCGAAGAGGAAAAAGCGGCAGCGCCTGCAGATTTCCTGACCAAGCCTGCCGTGGGAAAAGAACTGAAGGGTCTCCACTACCGGATGCAGCTTTCTTCTCTGGACTGCCTGGGCTGCGGCAACTGTGCCGACATCTGTCCTGCTTCCGAAAAGGCCCTCACCATGACAGCCTATGCGAAGATTGCGGCACCGGAAGCGGAAAACTGGGAATTCAGCCAGACCATCCCTTCCAGAGCCAACCTGGTAAATCGCCACTCGGTAAAGGGCAGCCAGTTCGCACAGCCGTACATCGAATTCAGCGGTGCCTGCGCGGGCTGCGGAGAGACACCGTATATCAAACTGATCACCCAGCTTTTCGGTGATCGCATGATGATCGCCAATGCTACCGGCTGTTCTTCCATCTGGGGTGCTTCTGCACCATCCATGCCATACTGTACCGATTCGCAGGGCCGCGGTCCTGCCTGGGGCAATTCTCTGTTTGAGGATAACGCTGAGTACGGCTACGGCATGCTGCTGGCAGTCCGCCAGATGCGTGAAAAAATTGAGAGCAACATGCGCGCCCTGCTGGCTTTGGATATCGATGAGAACCTGCGGGAAGCCTTCAAAGAATGGCTGGAATACAAGGATGACGGCGAAGAATCCCGCAAAAAGAGCGAGAAAGTGCTGACTGCCATCGAAGAGATTACCACCAGCGACAGCGTGGAAATCGGCGACACGGTGAAGATCGGCTATTTTTCCCAGGAAAACATCCGGGACGCAGTGGCTTCCGGCTACTGGAACCTGTACCGCTACAATCCGGATCTGAAAAAGATCGGCCGCAATCCGTTCACCTTGGATTCCGATGCACCGACTGCAAGCTTCCGCGATTTCATCATGGGACAGGTGCGCTATTCCTCCCTGGCCAAGGAGTTCCCGGATATCGCCGAGAAACTTTATGAAATGACCGAAGAAGACGCCCGTCAGCGGTACGAAGGCTACCGAAAGCTGGCGGACATGGATTAATATTTCGCAGAATTCATGTCTCGATATAATTTCAGTTATTAAACAGCAACCGCCGGTGAATATCGCAGGAAATAACGGGTATTCTACAAACATAAGACATTGTTTGCATCCGGCACCGTGCCGGAAAAGGAGGATAACATGGCGGAGAATAACTTACAAATGCGCAGAGCGGATTTTGAAAAGAAAGTAATGGAAGAAAAGAAGACTGCCCTCATCGAATTCTGGGCCCCGTGGTGCAGCCACTGCCGGCGGATCGCCCCGCTTTTTCAGCAGATGGCGGAGGAAAAATCGGACAAGCTGCTCTTCGGCCAGATTAATGTGGATGAAGAACGAGACCTTGCCCGTCAGTATGGAATGACCGTCATTCCGACCCTGCTTCTGTTTCAGGGCGGACAGGTTCAGGGCTCCATTACGGCACCCGGCTCCATCGCCCAGATTGAAGACTTCATCCGGCAGTTTGTATAACAGGTCGTATAGAAGGCAAGCCCATGGAGAAAACAGAAGCATCGATATATGACCTGCTGGTGATTGGCGGCGGGCCGGCAGGATACGCGGCAGCCATCTACGGCGCTCGCGGAGGACTTACTGTTCTGGTACTGGAACAGCTTTCGGCTGGCGGGCAGATGGCTCTCACATCCCAAGTGGACAACTATCCGGGATTTCCGGAAGGCATTGACGGCTTCCTGCTGGGAGAAGCCATGGGGAAACAGGCGGAACAGTTCGGTGTGAAGACGAAGCTGGCAGAAGTCCAAGCCCTGCGCCTGGCCGGGCCGCTGAAAACGGCAGAGACCAGCAGCGGCAGGTTTTATGGCCGTGCGCTGATTTTCGCTGCCGGCGCCGTGCCGCGGAAGCTGAACCTGGCCGGGGAGGAAGCGCTGACCGGTCGAGGCGTCCATTACTGCGCTGCCTGCGACGGTATGGCTTACCGGGATCAGACGGTCATGGTGGTCGGCGGCGGCAACAGTGCAGTGGAAGATGCGCTTCACCTTTCCCGCTTGGCGAAGAAAGTGATTCTCGTGCATCGCCGCGATACCCTTCGGGCGGAAAAATTCATGCAGGATGCACTGGAGGCGATGCCAAACGTGGACTATGTATGGAACAGCACTGTCACTGCTCTCCATGCCGGCGATTCCGGCAGACTTTCCCATGTCACGTTGCAAAATCTGCCCTCCGGCGTCTTTTCTGACGTCCCGGTGGATGGTCTTTTCGCCAGTATCGGCAGACAGCCCGCGTCGGAACTGGTTCGCGGTCAGCTGGATCTGGATCCGGCCGGCTATGTGCTTGCCGATGAAACCACCCGGACTTCTGTCCCCGGCGTCTTTGCAGCAGGCGACGTTCGGACCAAACCCCTGCGCCAGATTGTCACCGCGACCGCCGACGGCGCCGCAGCTGCATATTTCGCCCAGAGGTATCTGGGATGATTTGAGGAATGACTTCAGGCGGCAGAGGTGCTTTTTCTCCGCTTCACCAGCCACCAGCTGAGTCCGGCACCGGCCAGCAGGATCAGGCCGTACTTATCCCAAGTTTCCGAGGTGCTGCCGCTTGATCGGCTTCTGGAATTTCCGCCATTGGAATGTGCTGGCTGCTCCTTTCCATCCTGGTCCCAGCGCCTGAATTGCCGGTCATAAAGATGAAAGGATACCGGCACGATCTCCATATATGG
>JAEDMR010000028.1 GCA_016302925.1 Bacillota bacterium | reverse complement strand
CGTTCCAGGCCATGATCGACAGCTATCGGAAATAACATCAGCAAATCGAACAGGGACTGTCGCATTAACGGAAAATAACCGTTAGGGCGGCGTCCCTATCAACCCGAAATAACAGAATAACATCGTGAGGTTGATTTCCGGTCGCACGGAAAAAAAGAGCAGAAACCGGCTTACAGCTTCTGCCCTGCGTAATATTTCTCCGCGCACTTTTTGACCTGCCATTCTCATCCGGCAATATTGGTCACATATACCTCATAACTTTTCCCGTCGCCAGGATATGTGTACGGAATGGTGTTCTCCTGATTCATATAGTAGTAAGTCTCCTCCGGATACTGCGGCAGCACTTCCCAGGTGGCCGGTACCTCCACATTGGATTTTTCAGTGACTGTATTTCCGTCGGCCAGCATTTTGTCATAGATGAAGGTCACCGTCCTGGTTTCCTCCCAGGCCGTCAGGAAGTTAGCGATCAGGCCGTTGTCATCCCAGTTCTTTTCCAGGGAGTTTCCGCCCATTTCCATGCCATCTGCATCCATATAGAAAGCTTCAATCAGATGCAGCGATTCTTTATCCAGCACATAGATGTCATGCAGCAATCCATCTGCCGTCTCGATGCCGGCTGTAACCTTCAGATAATTTCCCAGATCCTCTACTTTCTCCACCTGTGCGTCCTCATTGATCATGGCAGCAATGGCCTGATCAAAAGATGGCTCTGCATTTGGCTGGTTGGCGGTGTATTCTTCCATATTCAGCAGACCGGTCACCACCCCGGGCTCGGTATAGAAGTACATCGGTCCGATGCATCCGGAAAGAACCTGCCGGTTGGTTTCCGAGTAGTCCACTGCCGCCCATCCGTTGTTTCCCTGGAACCGGAAGTAAACACACTGTCCTTCCTCTCCGTCTGTGAACCTGGTCACAAGATGGATGTTTTCATAAAAGTCCAGAAGCTTGCTGAGCTTGTTCTGCTGGCAGACATATGACAGGCTTCCGCCGATAAGATCAAGTCCGTCCACCTCCCCGGATTCCATTCCTGCTTCCTGATCGGTTCCGTTGTTTCCGGAAACTGGTTTCTCCCCGCCGCAGGCCGAAAAAAAGACCATCGCCACAGCGAGAAGAACCGTAATCCAGATCATATTCCATTTTTTTAACATGGTTTCTCCTTTCACAGACAGAAATCGCTTCCTGTTTCCTTCTTATCTCCTATATCATAACAGATTTCCTCCCATTTTCCTATCCCACTTTGGTGGAATATTTCAATAAAATATGTTACAATAGTCCGTAGACTATTGTAACACAATATACCATGGGTATCATGCGTATAGAAAGGATAACAGGATACAGAACAATGAACGAAAAAACAGTTTGGGAAACCTATGACGAAACACAGAAACAGGAAATGGAAGCAACCTGCCGTTGGTACATGGACTGCCTGGATCAGGCCAAGACCGAGCGGGAAGCTGCCCGTCTTTCGGTGAAGCTGGCCCGCCAAGCCGGTTACACTGACCTGATGGATGCCGTAAAGGAAGGCAGGAAGCTGCAGGCCGGCGACAAGGTTTACGCCGTATACAATGAAAAAACCGTGATCTTGTATCACATCGGAACCGAAAATCCGGAAAACGGAATGAATATCCTCTGTGCACACATCGACTCACCGCGGCTGGATGTGAAGCAGAATCCGCTGTACGAAGCCGAAGGCTTTGCGTATCTGGATACTCACTACTACGGCGGGATCAAAAAATACCAGTGGGTCACCATTCCGCTGGCCATTCACGGCGTGGTAGCACAGAAGGACGGCAGAATCATTGAAGTGAATATCGGAGAAGCGGATACCGATCCGGTCTTCACCATCACCGATGTGCTGCCGCATCTGGGCGGAGCATACATGGAAAAGAAGGCCAGCGTGGTCATCGAAGGGGAAAAGCTGGATCTGCTCATCGGCAGCATGCCTGCAGTGAAATCTGCTGATTCAAAGGACGAGGCTTCCGAAGCGGATGCAAAAGCGAAAGAAGGTGTGAAAGCCGCCATCCTGCAGCTGCTGAAAGAAAAATATGACATGGAGGAAGATGACTTCCTTTCTGCAGAACTGGAAATCGTCCCATCCGGAAAGGCAAGAGACCTGGGTCTGGATCGCAGCATGATCCTGGCTTACGGCCATGACGACCGCATCTGCGCATTCACCTCCCTGAAAGCCATGCTGGAAACAGAAACCACACCGGCCAGAACTGCCTGCTGCCTGCTGGTAGATAAGGAGGAAATCGGAAGCTACGGTGCCAGCGGTATGCAGAGCCGGTATTTCGAAAATATGACTGCCGAAGTTCTGGCACTCTGCGGATACACTGCATCCCTTTCCGTACGCCGCTGCCTGCAGAATTCCAAAATGCTGTCCTCTGACGTAAATGCAGCTTACGATCCATTGTATGCAGACGTTTACGAAAAGAAGAATGCAGCCTTCTTCGGCAAAGGTCTGGTGTTCAGCAAGTTTACCGGTGCCCGTGGCAAGAGCGGTTCCAACGATGCCAACGCAGAATACATGGCACAGCTTCGCAAGGTCTTCGACGACAATGCGGTTGCATGGCAAACCGCAGAACTGGGCAGAGTAGACGTGGGCGGCGGCGGCACCATCGCCTGGATCGCAGCCCTCTACGGCATGGAAGTCATCGACAGCGGCGTGGCCCTGCTCTGCATGCACGCACCGATGGAGGTGGCCAGCAAGGCCGACGTCTACGAAGCCGTGAAAGGCTACAAGGCTTTCCTGAAGGACATGAAATAAAACAACGCAAAAAAGGAGTTACCATTTATGGCATATGACGGACTCGTTACCTGGGCCATGGTCCGGGAACTGCAGGAAACCATCCTGCTGGGAAAAATCGAAAAAGTCTACCAGCCGGAGGCCGATGAGCTGGTGATCCACATCCACACCAAAAAAGGGAACCGCAAGCTCTACGCCTCCTGCGGCTCCGCCCACGCCCGGGTTCACTTCATCACCGAAAACCCGGTCAATCCGCCTGCTCCGCTGGCCTTCTGCATGCTGCTCCGAAAGCACCTGCAGGGCGGCCGCATCATCGACATTCAGCAGCACGGCTCCGAGCGCGTCATCGAGATCAGCATCGAGACCCTCAACGAGCTGGGCTTTTCCGTGTCGAAAAAACTGATCTTCGAGATCATGGGCAAGCACAGCAACATCATCCTCACCGACATTTCCACCGGCAAAATCATCGACGCCATCAAACGCGTTTCCATCGATGCAAGCCGGGTACGACAGATTTTGCCGGGCCTCGTTTACCAGTATCCGCCGGCCCAGGACAAAACCCCGTTCAAGGACATCACCGATGAAGCTCTTTCGGCGCTGCCGGCGGATGGAAAGCCGATTCTCCGGGCAGTGGGCGGAATTTCTCCGGCGTTTGCCGAGGAGCTGGCCCTTCGGGAGGACCGTGTTTCCTATTTTCACGGCGCAAAATCCGCAGTCCAGGCTCTTTCGCTCTCGCCCCGGGTGTATCTGGATGACGCAGGCACACCGCAGGAGTTCTACATCCTGCCTCTCACGGAATACGAAGACAGCTGCCGGGTGCAGACCTTCGACGAGCTGAGCGGTGCCCTGGAGTTCTATTTTGATAAGAAAACCAGTTCCAACCGCGGACGCCAGAAAGCCCATGACCTGACGAAATCCGTCACCGCGGCTCTGGACAAGATGTACCTGAAAAAGCAGCGTCTTTCGGAGGACATCCTGAAGGCCGAAAACTCGGAAGACCTGCGGCTTTACGGCGAGCTGCTGACGGCCAATCTTCATCTGGTGAAGCCGGGCATGAAGTCGGTGGACGTGATCAACTACTACGACGGCAGCACCGTGACCATCCCGCTGGACGTGAAGCAGACAGCGGCCAGAAACGCACAGCACTATTTCAAGAAATACGGGAAAGCCAAAACCGCCGTGAAAGAAAAGCAGATTCAGCTGACGGAAAATCAGGGAGAAATCGACTATCTGGAATCGGTTCTTTCCTATCTGGAAAACACCGACGACGTCAGTGAAATCGAATCGCTCCGTTCAGAGCTGGTGGAAACGGGCTATGTCCGCCGCCGCAAACAGGCCGGCGGCTTCCGGGAAAAGAAATACAAGCCGGCGCCGTACAAGTATACCCTCACCAGCGGCTACACCGTGCTGGTGGGCCGGAACAATAAAGAAAACGACTACCTGACCCTGAAGCTGGCAGGCAATAAGGACATGTGGCTGCACACCAAGGACATCCCCGGCTCCCACGTCATCGTCCAGTGCGGCGGTGCGGAGCTGTCGGAACAGGATATCTTCGAAGCCGCCGCCATCGCCGCCTATCACAGCAAAGCCAGAACTTCGGAAAACGTGCCGGTGGACTATGTGCCGGTGCGAAACGTAAAGAAACCGGCCGGCGCCAAACCGGGCATGGTGATCTTCACCGGCAACCGCACCGTCTGGGTCAACCCGGCCCTGCCGCAGTCTCTGCCGCAGACCTCTGACCAGAAGGTCAGCTGCTGATGCCTCACATCCGCACCGTCCTTTACGACCAGTACCGGTTGGAGGAGTGTATGAACGAGATCAACGGGCTGCGGGCCGGCCTCATCCGCATCGGCACCTTCAACAGCGTGTCGGCCCAGTGGCTGCCCGGCATCATCCGGTCCCTTCATGCAGACTATCCGGCGATCCGGTTTGAGCTGCTCCACGGTACCAACGAACAGATCGAGGAATGGATCCGCAGCGGCCGGGTGGATATCGGATTCATCAAATATCCGCCAGATACGGAGATGGATTCGGAATTCCTGTACCGGGATCCCATCGTCAGCATTTTTGCCGCCGAGGATCCCCACGCGGGTCTGTCCAGCTTTTCGCTGTGCCAGCTGCCGGAGTTGCCTTACATCGCGCTTAACGAGGGCGTCGATGATGAGATCACCGCTGTTCTGGAAGCCAACTGGATCCAGCCGGACACCCGCTTCATCGAAAGCGATGACCACGCCGTGGTGGCCATGGTGGAACAGGGACTTGGAACCAGCCTCATGTCCATGATGATGATTCAGGGATTCTCCCGCAGGATTGCTGCCATCCCTCTGGAACCGCCGGCCTGGCGGGATCTGGGCATCGGCTTCCGCGAGCGAAAGAGTCTGTCCGGCGCCGCCGCTGCCTTCCTGCAGTGCACCCGGCAGTGGCTTGCGGAAAACGGGTATCACAGCGAAGGAAGTAGTGAATAACGCGGAGAATGCTGTAGTGAATGCTGTAAGGGAGGAACTGTACACGCCGAATTGGCATAGATGTAGATAAAGCCGTTCACACCGAAAATGACGCAAAGCAGATGTTTTTTTCTTCTCTTGCGTCACCCGACGAGCAGCGAATGCTCTAATACAGATGATTTTCTGTGAAAAAGGAATGGATTTGAAAAATAGAATTCCAATTTATATCGAAATTTACATTTTAATCCATGAAATAATTAGGATTTCAGACAAAAATTCCAAATCGTAAAGGTGTTTTGATTATTCTCATGACGCGAATCGAATGCGAGGCGTTCAATTTGCGTCATTTTTTGTTTACAAAGAGGAAAAGCTATTCCTTCTTTTTTCTTCGCCCGATCAGCAGCTGGCCTTCCACGGTGATGGAGTGCACTGCGGACCAGTCCACCTTCGTTTTATCTACATGGAAGAGCAGCGGCGTCATGTGAATGAAGACATCCCGTTCTTCCGGCGTTACTGCAAAAGTCTGGGATACCGCCTTATTCAGAATCGTTTCAAAATGCTCCGAAAAAACTGCAGCACCCTTCCGCTCTTTATAGTCTTTATGATGGAGCTGACTGCTGGCCGCCTCACGCAGTTCTTTCACATGGCCCTCGCCGGGAATGACTTTGATCAGATAGCCGTCAGGGGACAGAATACGCTGGAATTCTTCATAGTTGGCCGACGTAAAGATATCCAGCAAAAAATCCACGCTGCCGTCTCTCACAGGAAGGTGTCCGATGTCTGCCACCAGCCACTTGATCGCCGATGCTGCGCCGCCTGCCTGGTTGGCCGTGGACGCTGCCAGCTGCACCGAATCCCGCGACAGATCCACCCCGTAGAAATCCAGCCCGCAGCCTCCTAGTCGCGCCGCAATCTCCCGGGTGTAATACCCTTCGCCGCAGCCCGCATCCAGAAGGAGCCGTGGCCGTCCGGCACCGTCACGCAGCTGTACGTCAAGCATTTGCTTATCACACGGCTGCCCGGCACCGCAAACCGCCTGCAGGAAGCTGCAGATTTCCTCCAGGATGTGAGCGTACATGCCCTTTTCCAGGATCTGCTGCCGCTGCCGGAAGGATTCTTTGGAATATTCGTTCACCGGTTTCCCGCGGTAGAGGTTCACATACCCCTGTCGGGCAATATCAAAACTGTGACCTGCACTGCAGGTAAGGGACCGGCCAGCCGCCGCCAGACCAAGCCCGCCGCCGCAGACCGGGCAGACCAGCACGCTGCACGTCTGCCGATATCGTTCAAATTTATTCATATTTTCAATCCCTGCTTTCTGAATGATGATCCGTGAAATATCATTATTGTACCCCAAATACGCTGGAAGTGCAAGGTGCAGCCGTCCCCGGAAAACCAAAAGGTGCAGAGTCCACATTCCAGGCTCCGCACCTTCCGGTTTTCTACATTCGCTATATGGAAAAGTATGAGGTTATTTCATTTATTCATGCTTGATGGCTTCCAGTGCCGGAATCTTCACTGCCTTATTGGCCGGATAGTACCCTGACACCAGACCCACGAAAACGGAGAATACGATGGCGAAAGCCATCAGCTGCAGCGGAATGACGGATACCCGGCTGATACCTTCGCCGCCCATCAGTGCCTGCAGAATCAGTTCCCCGGTGATGCCTCCGTCCATGCTGCCCATGTCCCCCATGGCAAACAAATTGATGATCACCGAAAGCAGCAGACTGATCACACAGCCGATAATACCGCCCATAAGGCCGATGGCACCGGCTTCCATGAGAAACAGAAGACGGATATCGCGTACATAGCAGCCCAGTGCCTTCATGATGCCGATCTCTCTGGTTCGCTCGGAAATGGACATGATCATGGTGTTGGTAATGCCGATGGCGGCAACGAACAGAGAAATGGCACCCAAACCGCCCAGCATGAGCTGAACCTGACGGGCGCTTTCTTCCATGCTCTCCCGCATACTCTCCATGGAATAGGTATTGTAGCCCAGTCCTTTTATACTGCTCTCCACTTCTGACACCAGGCTGATATCCGATGCCTTCACCAGAATGGTGGAGTAAGTGATCTTATTATCCTTCGGCGATGGAGCGGCACCGCTGACCTCTTTGATCTTCGACATCAGAGCTTTCATGGAATCCACGCTCATCATCAGACCCTCGGAAGTCTCCCCGCCTTTGCCGTAGTCCTCTTTCGTGATGCCCGTCACCTTCAGTTCAGTGCGATACTTCTTTTCTGTGGTACCGTCGCTCATATCCACTTCCAGGGTGATCGGCGTTTTCATTGGATCGAAAAACGGATCATCCGGCTGCAGCTCATTTCCCTGCTCGTCATAGCCGACCCACCGGTCCACATAATTTCTGCCTTCCGGCAGAAGGCTGTCATAAAAGTTATACGCCAGATACTGACCTGCAAGCACTTCGTCTGCAGTCTTTCCCGGTATCTTGCCGTCCAGCAGCTCGTAGCCCATGGCTTCCATGGCTTCCGTATCCATACCGACGATTTCCACCCAGTCGCAGTAATACCGGTCATTGATGCCTGCCGTCATGCGAATGGGATATTCCAGGCTGAGAGAAACTTTCGGCATAACCGCTTCCACGCCTTCCATGGCGCGGAAGCTCTCCACTGCCGTATCATCCATCTGTGCAGTATCACTGCTGTTTCCCATATCATTGTACCCCTGGCTTACTTCAATGATAGACAGATCTCCCATGCTTTCCAGCATCTGATCCTGGGATTCCTTCATGCCGATGCCGATGGAAACCATCACCACGATGGATGTGCAGCCGATGAAAACTCCCAGCACCGTAAGGATCGTCCGGCCTTTCCGGCGCTTCAGGTTATCAATGCACATTCTGCCTATGTCCGCCAGTCTCATTTCTTCCCCTCCGTGCTGCCGGTGCCGGCCGTGCCGGCTGCATCGGTCGTGCCGGATCCGCCGCCGGTCATGTCATCGTCCCAGCTGTCCCACATGGCCGCTTCCTTTTTCAGGGCTGCCGCTTTTTTTCGCTTACGGATGATAAGGATCGCTGCAATAATCACAGCTGCCGCAATGCCCAGGATCACCGGCAGCCTCAGTCCGGTCTTTTCCGGCTCTTCCATACCCGGATCCATCGGTTCTTCCATGCCCGGATCATCAAACACCATTTCCTCCACAGCCATGGTCACCGGAAACTCTCTGGTTTTGGTATCTCCATTGGCATCTTCATATGTAACCTTAATGGTAAATTCCGCTTCACCAGCCTCCGTCGCCGTCACAGAAAAGGCGATGGTCCCGCTCTTTCCCGGCTCCAGATTGCCGATGTTCTGCACCGGCGTATAGGTGTCTACATTGCCCTCCAGGGTGGCTTCCACGTTGAGAATGTCGGACTTGCCTTTATTCACATAAGACATGGTAATGCTGTTTTCTTCCCCTGCGTAGACCATGACAGGTACCACGGGTCTTGCGATCTCAAACCGGTCTTTCTGATAGACCGGCACGGTGATTTTCAGATCTGCCGAAGCCGCATTCCGCTTTTTATTATCCACATATTCATATTTAAAGCTGACAGAGACTGGCTGGGCCCCGTTGGCCACGGTCTGCATCACCTTCATCGGAACCGAGACAGTCTTCTTGCCACCTGCTTTCACCTTTTCAAAGTAAAAAGTATTGGTCGATCCCTTGATGGTAAAGCCCTCGCCGCCCTCCACGGTCACCACTACATTCTCCGCAGCCAGCTTGCTGCTGGTATTGACGAAATCAAAGCTCAGGTCAAATGCAGACCCCGCCGCCACGGAAGCGCCCCCATAATTAAAATGGGTGATGATCAGATTCGGCACCGGGCTGTCGGTAACCGCTTCTTCCTCCTCCGGCTTCTTCTCTTCCGTTACTTTGGCAGGAATGCTGATTCTGCCGCTGCTGCTTCCGTCTACGTCAGCAACCCGATTGTTATATTCAAATTTCAGTTCCGCTTCCAGGTACTGACTGGAACTGGTTATCTGATTCAGTGCCCGAACCTGGATATCCACGCTCTCCGTCTTTCCCGGTGCAATATTTTTCAGCTGCATGGAAGCACTGGTTCCCGGAAGCATCAGACAATCTGAAGCGGTAAAGCTGATGACCGGATTGTACATGGTGGTGCTTCCCACGTTCTTCACATATACCGTGATGGTCCTCTCTTCCTTGGATTTCATAGAGCTTGGCATTTCGTTCCGGCTCAGGATGGCTTTCGGTGCCGGAATCGGGTCCGGCTCCGACGGCTGCACCGGCTCATAAGTCGGTTCTTCATATTCCTTACATTCCGTGATTGGAATCTCGATCTCTTCATAATCCCTGTCAATGCCGACCATCAGCTTGAGGCTCCGCCCGCTGCCTGTGTATTTCAGGCCGCTGACCGAAACATCCATGGTGAAAGTCTGCCCTTCCCCGGAAGTTACCGCTTTGTCTATTTTACCGCCGCTGAAGCTGTCCACCAGCCGCGTCACATCCACCAGACCGTCATCGACCGTCTGTTTTCCTGTATGCTTCAGCTTGATGCTCAGGTTTACAGTCATGTCCTTTGTGATATTGGATCTGTCTGATGTATATCCCACAGCCACCAGCTGCCCGCCGCCTTCGTTCTGCGCCCAGGCCGCCCCGGTGCCGACCAGCATCATGGACATCAGCACTGCCAGTATCAGATATATTGCGAAACACTTTCTCATGCACTTTTTCATATTGCGCTCTCCCCTCGGTTTTTTTTATCGCTGACGATCTCGCCGTCCACTAAGGTCACGATCCGGTCGGCATATTCCGTCATTTCCGGATCATGGGATACCAGAACGATGGTCTGGTGAAAGGTCCTGGCAAACCGGTGAATCATCTCCATAACCTCTTTGGTGGTCTTCGAATCCAGGTTTCCTGTCGGTTCATCAGCAAACACGATGTCCGGACGGGTGATGAACGCCCGGGCGATGCCTGCTCTCTGCTGCTGACCGCCGGACATCTGCCCCGGATAATGGTCCATCCGGTTGGCCAGCCCCACGCGGCACAGCATCTTTTTCGCCTCTAGCTCCCGTACCTCCTTCGGCACGCCGCGGAACATCAGCGGCATGGCCACATTCTCCACCGCCGTCAGTTCCGGGAGCAGATTATAGGACTGAAACACGAAGCCCACATGCTTCTGCCGGAAGGCCGCAAGGCCGTTTTCGTCCAGTCGGGATACCGGTACTCCCCCTATCAGCACCTGCCCCCGCGTCGGTTTCTCCAGACCCGCCAGCTGATTCAGCAGCGTACTCTTTCCGGAACCCGACGTACCGAAAATACAGCAGATTTCCCCTCGCATGATGGACAGATTGATGTCTTTCAGTGCCACGACACGCTCTTCACCCATGATGTATTCTTTTCTCAGCCGCCTGACCTGAATCACAGGCCGGTCACGATGACATGCTTGTTCCATGGTCCATTCTCCCTTCTGCAGTTTCAGTATAGCAGATCATTCTTTCCCAAGTCTTTCCGAAATCTTAAGATTTCTAAAGGTTTTGCCTTTTTCTTTCTTACTCTGTTTTTCTGAGCAAAATCTCAAATTCCGTGCTGTATCCTCCCGCCGACGGTTCCAGCAGCCGAACGCTGCCTCCATGTGCCTGGATGATCCTGCGGGTGATGGCCAGACCCAGACCGCTGCCTCCGCTGCCGCCCCGGGCTTCATCTCCCTTTATGAAAGGTTCAAACAGCGTCTCCCGCATGGCAGGAGGAATTCCGCTCCCGTTATCGGCCAGCACAATCCGTGCACATGGAAGATCCCCACTGCCCCGGTCCACCTCACTGACGGAAACCACCAGCACTGTTCCCAGACTGTTATGGCGCAGGGTATTATACAGAATATTATCCAGCGCTCTGCGCATCTGCGCGCTGTCGATCATGCAGTAGATGGCTTTCTCCTCCGGAATAAAGGCCCGCAGGGAAAAGCCGGATAATTCAATTTCATTATATCGGTCCGCCAGATACCCCCGCATGAATTCACAGACATCCATCCTGCGGGTCTGCAGAGTAAAGGCAGGATGCTCCACCTTGCTGAATTCATGGAAGGAATTGACCAAATCGGTCAGTTCCGCCGCCTTGGTATCGATCAGCTGCAGATAGGTGTCCATCTTGTCTTCCGGTACCTTGCCGTCCCGGATGGCCCGGGTATAGCCGGATATCACCGTGATCGGCGTTTTCAGATCATGGGAAATATCCGCCAGCAGCTTCTGACGCTCGCCGTCCATCTTCTGCCGCTGAGCCTCACTTTCCGCCAGCCGGTCTGCCATCCGGTCAAAATTCTTTCCGATCTGCCGTATCTCCCACGGTCCTTTCAGATCGCCGGTTCTGGCATCACTGCCGGCGGCCAGACCTTCGATGGCAAGGTTGAGCCGCACCAGCGGCGTCTTGATCTGCCGGTTGATCCACAGCAGGAAAAAGCCCAGCACCAGCGCATACATAGGCAGCAACAGCAGAAAGAGCCTGTTTGCCTTTGCGCTCATATCGTAATAATCCTGATACTCCTTCACCCGGGACATACCTACCAAGATCCGTCCATCCTCCAGACTGCAGTGAAGAAATTCAAACCCGGGCACCGTATCCCCCCGGAGAAAAGAAACCTCGCCGGGTGTATATGTTTTGCGCCCATCTCCGAAGCCGCCCTCCACGACTTCCAGATTCTCATTGAGAATCATCACCATTTCTTCATCCTCTTCATAGAGATACTTGGTGAATATGTACTCTTTCTCTCCATCCGGCGTCGTAAACGGAGTGCACACCACATAGGAATAGGCATCGTAATCCTGCATGCACTCCAGCTCCCCGGCGGTAAACCCCTTCTGCAAGGCTTCCGAAGACCGGTACGCCGTGGTTCCGTCCGCATTCACCACCGCAAAAGCCCCGCCTTTGCCCAGGTATTTTTCAACGGACACTTCCTCGTATCTGCCTGCATTGAGGTCGGCATTCTCCCGAAGATTATCGTAGTCCGGAATCCGGCTCAGGTGGTCGTAATAGGCCTGGCTGATCCCGAATACGCATATGGTCAGTACCAGCAGTGTCGCCGTAAACAGCAGGAATCCGCGGGCCAGCAGCACCACAAGCCTGCCCTTTTTTTCGTTATTCTTCAAACTTATATCCCACCCCTCTTACGGTGATAATATGTACAGGACGTTTCGGGTCGTCCTCCAGTTTTTCCCGGATTCGGGAAATGTGCACCATGATGGTGTTTTCGTCACTCTCAAAATACTCACCGCTGACGGTTTCATACAACTGGACTTTGGTGTAGATCCGCCCGGGATTTCGCATCATCACCGACAAAATCTTGTATTCCATCGGGGTCAGC
Organism: Bacillota bacterium; assembly: GCA_016302925.1. Classification (GTDB taxonomy): domain Bacteria; phylum Bacillota; class Clostridia; order Peptostreptococcales; family Anaerovoracaceae; genus RGIG7179. The sequence goes on along the minus strand of JAEDMR010000028.1, from coordinate 2,127 downwards.
GGAATCGGGACATCCGCCCTGGTCAGGGTGTGGGAGGAAAGATTCAGGCAGAAATCGCCGGCTTTCACCACTTCAGCTGTGCTGCCTGTCCGCCGCAGCAGGGCTTTGACCCGGGCCACCACCTCCAGCGGGTTGAAGGGTTTCGTCATATAGTCGTCGGCACCGATGTTCAGTCCCAGAATCTTATCGTGGTCCTGATCTCTGGCCGACAGAATCAGGATGGGCATCATGGTCTTCTCCCGCAGGTGCCGGGTCAGATCCAGTCCGTTTATTTCCGGCATCATGATATCCAGGATGGCCAGTGCCGGCCGCTGTGCCTGTACGATCTCCAGGGCCTGCCGCCCGTTTTCCGCACTGAGGATCTGGTATCCCTCGCTTTCCAGGTACAGTTTCAGCAAATCCCGGATGGCTTCGTCATCCTCTGCGATCAGTATTTTCTGCATGTTTTACCCCTTTCGTTCTCTCGATTTGGTGCGGCCTGGTACGGCTCGAAGCGGCCTGGTACAGCAGCCTTCGTATGTGCACTGCCGGCCGCCTCTGTTCTAAATATATTCGATGCGCCCGGCCTGCTGCCAGCCGTAGCCGCCCATTTCCTTCAGTTTCTCATGGAATTCCCGGCTTTTCAGAATCTCCAGAAACGCCTGCACCTGCGGCAGCTCCAGATTCTCCCGGTAAATGGCGAAGTCGTATTCCTCCGGTCCCACTTCGATGAAGTCCAGTCCCATGACGCCGGCGGCCGACTGGACACCCATGCCGGCGTCGATCTCATCGGATGCCACCAGGGCTGCCACCGCCATATGGGTGGCCGCTTCTTTTTCATATCCGTCGATATCCTCCGGCCGGATCCCAGCCTGTTTCAGCATATAGTCCAGCAGTATCCTGGTGCCTGCGCCCCGCTGCCGGTTTACATACCTGACCCGGGTCAGGTCTTCGATGCCCTTGATTTCCAGCGGATTTCCCTTTTTCACCATGATGCCCTGCACCCGATCCACGCCTTTGATGAGGGCCATGGTGCCTTCCGGAAACATCTGCTTCATGATGGCTGTGTTGTATACGCCGTCTGCTTCGTTGAGCAGGTGGGTGGGAGCGATGGTGGTTTCCCTGCGCTGCAGGGCCATGAGTCCGCCCATGCTTCCCACATGGGTGCTGGACATGTGGAATCCGCCGGAGCCGGCCGCCATCCGGTCGCCGATCAGATCCAGAATCAGATCGTGACTGCCGATGGACACCAGGGTGTTTTCGATTTCCTCCAGATCCTTATACAGGCAGACTTCCACTATTTCGCCGGCCTCAAATCCCTCACTGTTCTGCGGGATCACACAGAACCCGTCGGCCCGCACCAGGCTCATGGCGGCGCCGGCTCCTCTGGCCAGCGGCGCCGCCACCAGTTTTTCTCCCACTTTTCCAACCTTTACACGGACATATTCCCTGTGTTTCAGAGAGGACACGATCCGGCGGGAAATCACCGCCTGAACAGTTCTGGTCCTTATGGCGGACGCTGCACCTTTGCCCGCTGCACTGGCTCCCGCCGCGGCAGCGGTGGCATTGGAGGCAGCGGCGACAGCGGCGGCGGTCTTATCGCCGCCCAGTGCCTGCAGCACCGGCGTCACGAAGTTCTCGAATGCCAGCCATGCACTGACCGGATACCCCGGCAGTCCGATAACAGGCTTCCCGCCTGCAATGGCCAGAATCACCGGCTTTCCAGGCTTCATGGCGACTCCGTGTATGATTACCTGTCCGATTTTCCTCAAAACATGTACCGTATAGTCTTCCGTCCCCGCACTGGATCCGGCATCGATCAGCACCATATCCTGAGTTTCCAGCTGGTGAAGTACTGTTTCCTTTATTTTTTCATAATCATCTTCCACGATGTCCAGCCGCTCCGGCACCCCGCCGGCTTCCTCCACCATGGCAGCAAACATGCCTGAATTGGAGTCGATGATATCCCCTTCCTTGGGCAATGCGCTGGGGCTGATGATTTCTGTTCCCGTCGGCAAAATCCCCACTCTCGGTTTCCGGTACACTTCCACCTGCAGGTTGCCCGATGCCAGCAGCACGCCGATATCCACCGGCCGAATCAAATGGCCTGTCTGCAGAATCATTTCGCCGGCCGCAATATCTTCTCCG
>JAEDMR010000027.1 GCA_016302925.1 Bacillota bacterium | reverse complement strand
AATTTTCTTTTCTATGGTACCCCGGATGTTCTCCAGCTTCTGTTCGTTTTCCACTGCCATATGACTGAACCGGGTGTTCAGTTCAAACAGCCGTTGATCCAGATTTTCTGCTGTCGTCTTCTGATTCGTAGAAATCATCTCTCCGAATACGTGAAAGGACTGCTGGATCATCTCCTGGTTTTCCCTGCGCAGAGCCTGGTTTTCCCGCCGAAGCTCCTGCATTTCTTTCCCCATGGCATTCATCCGCAGAAGCACAGCCAGCACTGCGATGGAGCAGAGCAGAGAACTTCCGATCAAAATATATTCTGTCATCTGTTTTGATCCCCCTCCGTCAAATACAGTCTTATCATAATATTTTACCATATCTGCCGTTCCACAGCAATCGCAAAAAAAAGAAACCCCGTACCCTCCGCTGTCGGTCTTCCCCGCTCCGGCAGAGCAGGGAAGACCGACAGCAAAAGCGCCGGGGCGATATATTTTGCGAAGAAATATCTAGAACAGTTCCTTCTGAGTTGCAATGCCGATGCCGGCAGCCTGCAGAGCTTTTTCGGCAGCTTCGTTATCCGGTACACGGATGATCAGGCAGGCTTCTCCCACCTTCTGCAGCAGGAACGCATAGGCATATTCCAGTGCGATTCCGGCACCTGCCAGTACCTTCAGGATTTCCGCCAGGCCTCCCTTTTCATCCCGCATGGAAACAGCCAGCACTTCCGTTACGGTATAGGTGTATCCCTTTTCCCGCAGCAGTGCAGCAGCCGTATCCACGTCTTCCACGATGATGCGGAGAATACCGAATTCGCTGGTGTCGGCGATGGACAAAGCCCGCAGATTCACGCCGTTTTCCGCCAGCAGGGTGGTAACTTCAGACAGAAGACCTGTCTGGTTTTCTACGAAAATGGATATTTGTCTGATACTCATATTTCTGCCTCCCATTAATACATTTTTCTCTTATCAATGACACGGACAGCCTTGCCTTCGGAGCGCTGGATGGACTTCGGTGCCATCAGATGTACCTTGGCCACGATGCCCAGCATTGCCTTCAGTGCAGCAACCAGTTCTTTTTCTTTGGCGGTTACATCACGAACAGTGTCGGAGAACATTTCTGGCGGCATTTCCACATTGATATCGAAGGTATCGGTGTTGTTGACACGATCCACGATGATCTGATAGTTTGGCGGGAAGCCCTGTTCCAGAAGCACGGTTTCGATCTGGGACGGGAATACGTTGACGCCCTTGATGATCAGCATATCGTCGCTGCGGCCCATCGGCTTGCTCATCTTTACGTGGGTTCTGCCGCAGGAGCATTTCTTTCTGGAAAGCACGCAGATATCTCTGGTTCTGTATCTCAGCAGCGGGAAGGCTTCCTTGGTAATACTGGTAAATACCAGTTCGCCCTTTTCGCCTTCCGGCAGTACTTCGCCGGTTTCCGGATTGATGATTTCAGCAATGAAGTGGTCTTCATTGATGTGCATACCGGTCTGTTCTTCACATTCGAAGGAAACACCAGGACCGGAGATTTCGGTCAGGCCATAGATGTCATAGGCCTTCAGACCCAGCTTCTTTTCGATGTCGCGGCGCATTTCTTCCGTCCATGCTTCTGCACCGAAGATACCTGCCTTCAGCTTCAGCTGATCCTGAATGCCTTTTTCAATGGCGGTTTCACCCAGGTATGCCGCATAGGACGGGGTGCAGCAGAGAATGGTAGAGCCCAGGTCGCACATGAACTGGAGCTGACGGTCTGTGTTTCCGGAGGACATCGGCAGGGTCAGGCAGCCTACCTTATGGGAGCCGCCGTTGAGTCCCGGGCCGCCGGTGAACAGGCCGTAGCCATAGCTGACATGGCAGACATCTTCGTTGGTGCCGCCTGCTGCCACGATGGCTCTGGCGCAGCACTCTTCCCACAGGTCGATATCATGCTGTGTATAGAAAGCCACAACCCGCTTTCCGGTGGTGCCGCTGGTGGACTGAATTCGTACGCAGTCTGCCAGAGGTTTTGCCAGTAGTCCGTACGGATAGCATTCCCGCAGATCGTCCTTGGTCAGGAACGGCAGCTTGTGAAGATCATCCACAGACTGGATATCGGCCGGGGTCAGGCCCTTTTCTTCCATCTTTTTTCTGTAGTACGGTACGTTGTCCCATACATGCTGCACCTGTTTCACCAGGCGCTCATTCTGCAGCGCCAGAATCTCTTCCCGGCTGGCGCATTCGATTTCAGGTTGGTAATACTTGGTCACTTTCTTCGTTTCCTTTCTTTGCTATAATGCTGAAATTAAAATGTCAAAATTTATCACAATCGGCTATGGCTGCCGCTGCTATGCTACTGTCTGCCCAGGGCGAAGGCCTTCTTATTCAGTTCCAGGAACTTCGGCGGCACACAGGCCTCGATGGCTTTCAGCCAGGCCTCTTCCGTAATGCCCAGTCCTTCCAGTGCCCGGGACAGTCTTCCCATCAGCACCAGATTCACCGCCTTGGAGCTTCCGGCTTCCTCTGCCAACTTCAGCGCGTCGATGGCATCAACCTTTGCTCCCAGAGCTTCCATCTTTTCAATCAGGTTCTCCGGATATTTCATAGCCCCGGTGATGACAGGCATCGGGTCGGTTTCATGGAGATTGGTGATCATCTGTCCGCCCGGTTTCAGATATTCCAGCCATCTGGCCGCTTCCAATTTTTCAAAGGAGACAATGTAATCCGCCTCCCCTTTATCAATAATCGGAGAATATACCTTCTCGCCGAATCTGACATACGTTACTACACTGCCGCCTCTCTGGCTCATGCCGTGAACCTCGGATACCTTTACGTCATATCCTTCGGAAACCAGCAGCTTTCCCAGTGTCTTACTGGCAAGAAGGGTACCCTGTCCGCCCACACCTACAATCATTACATTGGTCGTCTTTTTCATTTTCTGCTGCTCCTCTCTTACTTGCTTTCCGGCTTCTCAATGGCCGATACCGGACAAAGCTGCTGACATACGCCGCATCCCACACAGGTGGTGTGATCGATGACTGCCTTTCCGTCACGGAAACTGATGGCCGGGCAGCCGATCTTCATGCAGGACTTGCAGCCGATACATTTGTCAGCGCTGACGCGGAGTGCAGGCTGCGGTTTTACACTCTTTAAGAGAATGCACGGACGACGGCTGATGATGACAGAAGGTTCCTCCGCAGCCAGTTCTTCCTTCACCGCCTGATTGCAGGCAGCCAGATCATACGGATCCACCACAACCACACGGCGGATTCCCATGGCATGACACAGAGCTTCCAGGTCCACCTTGCCGGCCGGCTCGCCCTTGATGTTGTAGCCGGTGGTCGGATTCTGCTGGTGTCCGGTCATTCCGGTAATGGAATTATCCAGAATGATGACAGTGGAATTGGACTGGTTGTAAGCGATGTTTGCCAGACCGGTCATGCCGGAGTGCATGAAGGTGGAGTCACCGATAACAGCAACCGTCTTCTTTTCCCCTTCCGGCCCCATTGCCTTGTTGAATCCGTGGATGGAGCTGACAGAACCGCCCATGCAGGTGCAGCAGTCAATGGAAGACAGCGGAGGTGCTGCGCCCAGGGTATAGCAGCCGATGTCGCCCATAACGGTGCATTTATTTTTCGCCAAGGTGTGGAACAGCCCTCTGTGCGGACAGCCCGGGCACATCACCGGCGGACGTTCCGGAATCGGTTCATCCAGCTTCTTTCCTGAATCCACAGGCCGTCCCAGCTTCTCGGCCACCAGATTCTGACTGAATTCACCCAGCACAGGGAAAATGGACTTGCCTTCCACTTTGAGTCCCAACATCTTGCAGTGTTCTTCAATGAACGGGTCCAGTTCTTCTATGACGATGAGACGCTCCACTTTCGCAGCAAAGTCTCTGATTTTCTGTTCCGGCAGCGGCCAGATCATGCCCAGCTTCAGGATGGACGCATCGTCCCCCATGACCTCCTTCGCATACTGGTAGCTGGTGGAATCGGTGATGATGCCCAGCTTCGTACTGCCCATTTCGATCCGGTTGATTTCTGTTTTCTCCGCAAAATCCACCAGGTGAGCCATTCTCTGTTCCACCAGAGGATGTCTCTTTCTGGCATTTGCCGGCAGCATGACGTTCTTCTGCGCATTCTTTTCATACGGAGCGACTTCCGGAACCACTCTTTCTCCGGTTTCCACCACACTCTGTGAATGGGATACTCTGGTGCACATCTTCAGCAGCACCGGCGTATCGTATTTCTCAGACAGTTCCATGGCAAGCTTGGCGAATTTCAGGCTCTCTGCGGAGTCGGAAGGCTCCAGCATCGGCAGCTTGGCTGCCTTGGCATAATGGCGGGAATCCTGCTCATTCTGGGAGGAATGCATCGCCGGGTCATCTGCCACGCCGATGACAAATCCGCCCTTCACGCCGGTATAGGACATGGTGAAGACCGGATCCGCCGCCACATTGAGTCCCACATGCTTCATAGCCGCTAAGCTCCGTTTTCCGGCCAGCGACGCACCAAAGGCTACTTCCACAGCCACCTTTTCATTGGGTGCCCACTCGCAGTATATTTCATCATATTTCGCACATTCTTCTGTTATTTCTGTACTCGGTGTTCCCGGGTAACTGGAAACCACCTGGCAGCCTGCCTCATAAAGGCCTCTGGCCACCGCTGCATTTCCAAGCATCAGTTCTTTCATCTTCAGCACCTCTTTATGTATTCTGATTATATGTATTCTATTCTAACATGGTTTGCGGTGACTTGTAAACAGCAGATTATTAAAATTTTCAGAAAATTTCGAAAATCGTTTGACTTTCTTCTCCGAATAGGGTACAGTAGTATTTGACGAATTGTAATATATATAGTAAGGAGATGCAATCATGCCTATTACAGATTTTTTAGAGCGGAATGCCCGTGAATTCGGAGATGACATTGCGCTTGTAGAGGTCAATCCGGAGAGAAAAGAATCCCGCAGGGTCACCTGGAGGGAATATGAACTGATCGAGTCCACCTCTCCGTCCTATTATAGAAACGAAATCAGCTGGCACGTATTCGATGAAAAGGCCAATCGGTTTGCCAATCTGCTGCTGAGCCGCGGCGTGAAACAGGGAGATAAAGTTGCCATCCTTCTGATGAACTGTCTGGAATGGCTGCCGATTTACTTCGGTATCCTGAAGACCGGTGCGCTGGCTGTTCCTCTGAACTTCCGGTACACCTCCGAAGAAATTCAGTACTGCCTGGATAAGGCCGATGTCAACGTTCTTGTCTTCGGTCCGGAATTCATCGGCCGTATGGAACCCATCAGTGAAGAGGTTGGCAAGACCCGTCTTCTTTACTTCGTAGGAGAAAACTGTCCTTCCTTCGCGGAAGACTATAACAGCGCTGCCTCCAACTGCTCCAGCAGAAAGCCGGACATCCCCCTGACCGATACGGATGATGCGGCTATTTATTTCTCTTCCGGAACCACAGGCTTCCCGAAGGCCATTTTACATAATCACGAAAGCCTGGTGCATTCCTGCCGTGTGGAGCAGCAGCATCACGGCCAGACCCGGGACGATGTGTTCCTCTGCATCCCGCCTTTATACCACACCGGGGCGAAAATGCACTGGTTCGGCAGTCTGCTTTCCGGCAGCAAAGCCATTCTTCTGAAAGGCACCACACCGGAAACCATTCTGGAAACCGTATCCAAAGAAAAATGTACCATTGTCTGGCTCCTGGTTCCATGGGCACAGGATATCCTCTCTGCCCTGGACAGCGGGAAACTGAAGCTTTCCGATTATCAGCTCTCCCAGTGGAGACTCATGCACATCGGTGCGCAGCCGGTGCCGCAGAGCCTGATCCGCCGCTGGCTGGCTTACTTCCCGCACCATCAGTACGATACCAACTACGGTTTATCCGAATCCATCGGGCCCGGCTGCGTACATCTGGGCGTGGAAAATGTACATAAAGTGGGTGCCATCGGCGTGCCGGGCTACGGCTGGGAGGTCCGCATCGTGGACGAGCAGTTCCGGCCTGTGGCAGACGGCGAAGTGGGTGAGCTTGCAGTAAAAGGACCTGGTGTCATGACCTGCTACTATAATGATCCGGAATCCAGTGCCGCTGTACTCCGCGGGGAGCAGAACGAGTGGCTTCTCACCGGTGATATGGCCAGAAAGGATGAAGACGGCTTCATCTGGCTGGTAGACCGCCGCAAAGATGTCATTATCTCCGGCGGTGAAAACATCTATCCGGTACAGATCGAAGACTTCCTCAGTGCACACCCGAAGATCAAAGACGTGGCCGTCATTGGTCTGGCCGATGAACGTCTGGGCGAAATCGTGGCCGCTATCATCGAAACCGAAGACGGCAGCCGCTGTACAGAAGAAGAAATCAATGATTTCTGCCGTCAGCTGCCGCGTTACAAACGTCCGCGCCGCATCATATTCGCCGATGTACCGCGCAATCCGACCGGAAAGATCGAAAAGCCGAAGCTCCGGGAGATCTACGGTGCTTCCGAACTGGTTGCCAAACAGAATCAGGCTTAAAATTCGCATTCAGTGCAGTATAACCGAACCCCCGGCATGCGGTCTGTAAAGACGGTATGCCGGGGGTTCTTTCGCCGATCAGGCTAATAACTTGCTGTGATGTTGTACTGTGATTTTTACTGCGTCGATATCGGCCTGCATGGTATCCAGTCTTTCTATGCTGGAAGCGTAACGTTCATATGTACCAAGATAACAGTCCTGAATCGCATTAAGCTGTGGAATGACTTCGTTTTCCAGCCCAATACGAACCTTTCCGAATGCCTCGTTTATTGAATCCATGTGCTTCTCCACATCGTGCATTCTCCACATATCGTTAATTGCCGTTTTGAGATTTATCATATTTCCACATATGGAAGATCTACCACGATGACCGTATGTTCCACCGCCGGAAGGAAGCGTTCTACGATATCTTTTGTTTTCAGTTTCAGGCTTGCCGTGCTGACGCAGGGATGACAGCCCACTTCCAGACTTTCTGCAATGGGCCGGTCCATAACCAGCTGCACGCGGCATTCACTGTCGTTCATCAGACCCATGACGGATACTGCCCCCGGCTGGATATCCAGAAACGCCTCCATATATGCCGGAGGGGCGAAAGAAAGACGACTGCATCCCAGCTGCTGCGAGAGATATTTTGTCTTGAATATTTTGTTCCCTTCTATCATCAACAGATAAAACTCTGTCTCCTGCCGGTTGCACAGGAAAATATTCTTGCAGATCGTCGCGCCCAGGCTGTCGTCGATTTCCCTGCAGGCCTCCATGGTATCCGAAGCCGGATGATCCACCCGCATATACGGAATATTCAGCTGATCCAGCAAGTCATAGACTCTGATTTCCTTTTCGAGCCGTCCCTTTGTATCCGCCGGACGGCCTTTTTCCAGTTTGTATTCCATTCTCTTATCCTGTCTGTCCCACGTGCGCCCGCCGGACGCACCATCAGAAAACCCCTGCCGGCACTGCCTGACAGGGGTTCACATTTCATTGAATCTGTGATTCTTATTTTACTGCCTTCTTTGCAGTTTCGCACAGCTGAGCGAAAGCAGCTGCATCGTAGATTGCCATTTCGGACAGCATCTTTCTGTTGATTTCGATGCCGGACTTCTTCAGACCGTTCATCAGCTGGCTGTAGCTGATATCGTTCATTCTTGCAGCAGCGTTGATTCTTGCGATCCACATCTGTCTGTACTGTCTCTTCTTCAGCTTTCTGCCAGCGTATGCAGAACGCAGGGAACGCATTACTGCAGGGTTTGCAGCCTTAAAGGTCTTGCTCTTGGAACCGTAGAAGCCCTTCGCCAGTTTCAGAATCTTTTTATGTCTCTTATGTGCATTTAAACCTTTTTTTACTCTTGCCATGATTTCTTACCTCCTATTACTATTTTGCCATGGAACGCAGCATTCTCTTCAGGTCTGCGCTGGTTAAAACGGTAGCTTTTCTTAAGCCTCTTTTTCTCTTAGCGGCTTTCTTAGTAAGAATGTGGCTCTTGTATGCCTTATTTCTCTTAATCTTACCGGATCCGGTTAATTTCAGTCTCTTGCAAGCTCCTCTGTGGGACTTCATCTTATTCTTTGCCATGATGATTTTTCCTCCTATATAAAATGGGTGATTTGTAACTTATTTGTCGGCTTTCGGGCCGAGAACCATGGTCAGACTCCTACCTTCGAAGACAGGCTTCTTTTCCACGACGCCTACTTCGGATACGATTTCGGCGAAGGACTGCATCACAGCCATGCCCTTATCCTTGTAGTCTCTTTCTCTGCCTCTGAATCTCAGGCTTACTTTAACCTTGTCGCCATCCTTAAGGAATTTTGACGCAGTGTTTGCCTTTACCTGAACATCGTGTTCTTCAATGAATGTACTTAATCTGATTTCCTTCACCTGGGTCGTCTTCTGCTTTTTCCGGGCTTCTTTTTCTTTCTTCTGAAGCTCGTAGCGGTATTTCCCATAGTCCAGGATCTTGCAAACCGGCGGCTTCGCATTCGGTGAAATGTTTACCAGATCCAGCTTCTTCTCTGTTGCCAGTTCCAGAGCCTTTTCCGTCGGCATTACACCCAGCATGGTGCCGTCTGTGTCAATCACTCTTACTTCCTTGTCACGAATTTCTTCGTTGATGAGATTTTCCTTGCTAATGGCCGTACACCTCCTAAAGTCTTCGCTGCAGGTCTGCCTCCCTCACAGCTTCCTGAAATAAAAATTGCGGACACTCGAAAGTATCCGCATTGATACACGCAAAACGTGCAGTTCACAAGCATATCAACCTGTGCCGGCGACGCAGGCCTCACAGGTGAGAAGCGGATGACTTCTTCTTCGTTACTCAAATACTATACCATCCGCCAATGTATATGTCAAGCATTTTTCAACGGAAACAGAATTATTTCAAATAAAAAAACTTTTATTTTACTCTTTTGAAAAAAGTACCTTTTTTCCTCGAAAATCCCACAAAACCAACATAAACCTGTGATACCGTATACCCAGAAGAATCTATTTTGCGAGGAGAACATCATGGCAAACAATACCAAACAGGTCATCACCCAGGCATACGCCGACTTGATAGCGAAGAAGAATATTGACAGAGTGACAGTAAAAGACGTGGCAGAAGCCTGCGGTATCACACGGCAGACCTTCTACTACCACTTTCAGGATCTGCTGGATGTGATCGAATGGTCCATACGCCATCAGACAGAAAAAATTATAAAACAGTCGCAGCAGGAAGAAAGTCTGGAGGATATGCTTTGTACATTTCTGACGTCCGCCAGTGAGAACCGCTATCTGGCGCGAAAAATACTCGCATCCCAGAAACGGTATCAGATTGACAGTCTCATCGTCGAATCTGTCCGCAGCTGGCTGACAGGACTGTACGAGAAAAAACGCGGGACTTCGGTCTCTTCCGATTCCCAGACGCAGTTTTCCATTCAGTTTTACACCTATGCCATCTGCGGCATCCTGCTGGAAACCGTCATGGGGGACGAAGCAGATATCCGGAAGAAGGCACAGCAGATCGTGCAGCTCATGCAGAGCGGCTGTAGCCAGTCCCCTGCAATGTAAGGAGGAGCTTTCTATATGAAAGAAGTAAAGCCATCCAGAAAACCTCTGATTTTCTACTATTTCGTCGTGCTTCTGGTGGTCCTGCTGTTCAATATGCTGGTTATGCCTGTCATGACACAGCAGTCCGTTACTGAGGTGGATTACGGAAAATTCATGACCATGGCAGAACGCCATCAGATCGGCGAAGTGCAGATACAGGACAAAGAAATATACTTCACCAGCAAAGACGGAGAAACGGTCTACATGACCGGAAAAATGGACGATCCGAATCTGGTGTCCATGCTTCGTGAATCCGGAGCGAAATTCTCGCAGCAGGTGGTGAATGACACTGCCAGTCCTCTCATCAATCTGCTGAGCTGGATTCTGCCGTTCGTACTGTTTATCGCCATTGGACAATACATGTCGAAAAAGCTGCTGGAAAAAGCCGGCGGCGGCGGGAACGCCATGATGTTCGGCATGGGCAAAAGCAATGCGAAAATCTACGTCCATTCCACCGAGGGCATCAGCTTCGACGATGTGGCCGGTGAGGATGAAGCCAAGGAAAACCTGTCGGAAATCGTCGAATATCTTCACGACCCGACAAAATATACAGAAATCGGTGCTTCCATGCCGAAGGGGATTTTGCTGGTCGGACCTCCGGGCACCGGCAAGACCATGCTGGCAAAAGCGGTTGCAGGCGAAGCCAGCGTGCCGTTCTTCTCCATCTCCGGTTCGGAATTCGTGGAAATGTTCGTAGGCATGGGTGCTTCCAAGGTGCGGGATCTGTTCAAACAGGCCAAGGAAAAATCGCCGTGCATCGTCTTCATTGATGAAATCGATGCCATCGGCAAGAAGCGTGACGGCCAGCTGGGCGGAAACGATGAGCGGGAACAGACCCTAAATCAGCTGCTGACAGAAATGGACGGATTCGAAGGAAATAACGGTGTCATCATCCTGGCGGCCACCAACCGTCCGGAATCTCTCGATCCGGCGCTCCTGCGTCCGGGCCGGTTTGACCGCCGTGTTCCGGTAGAGCTCCCGGATCTGAAGGGCCGGGAGGATATTCTGAAGGTCCACGCGAAGAAGGTGAAGGTGGCTGACGGTGTGGATTACAATGCCATTGCACGTATGGCTTCCGGGGCATCCGGTGCGGAGCTTGCAAATATCGTCAATGAAGCGGCTCTCCGGGCTGTTCGCGACGGACGGAAAGAAGTCAGCCAGTCTGATCTGGAGGAAAGCATTGAAGTGGTCATCGCCGGATATGAAAAGAAGCACGCGATTCTGACTCTGGAAGAAAAGCGGATCGTCGCATACCATGAAATTGGTCATGCGCTGGTGGCGGCCTGTCAGTCTCATTCCGCCCCGGTACAGAAGATCACCATCGTTCCCCGCACCTCCGGTGCGCTGGGCTATACCATGCAGGTGGAAGAAGGCAACCATTATCTCATGTCCAGAACGGAACTGGAAAACAAGATTGCCACCTTTACCGGCGGCCGTGCGGCAGAAGCGCTGGTTTTTGATTCCATCACCACCGGTGCTTCCAACGATATTGAGCAGGCGACGAAAATCGCCCGGGCTATGATCACACGCTACGGTATGAGCGATGAGTTCGGCATGGTGGCCATGGAAACGGTAAACAACCAGTATCTGGGCGGCGATGCATCCCTGTCCTGCTCTCCGCAGACCCAGGCGGATATTGACCGCATGGTGGTGGATCTGGTCAGCCGGCAGTACGATAAAGCTATGACCATCCTGCGGGAGAACCGGGAAAAGCTGGATCAGCTGGCATCCTTCCTCTATGAAAAAGAAACCATCACCGGGGAGGAGTTTATGGCCATCCTGGAATCCGGAAGCGAACAGAAATAAAATCCGGAACAGGTGTTTACTTTTTGTTCGTCTTATGATAAACTGAATATAAAGTTTGCAGAGGCTGCGCTTCCTGTGAGCACAGCCTCTGCAATGATATTCGTCTTATTGTCGTATGAATGAAACGGAGTGTGGCCGATGGACAAACTGAAAGAAAGAGAATGTAAAATTCTGAACTATATGAAAGAGGAGATCCGGACGAAGGGATATCCGCCGACAGTGCGGGAAATCTGCGCTGCAGTGGGGATCAAGTCCACCTCCACCGCTCATAAAGATATTGAGAGTCTGGTTCGTCAGGGCTATCTGGTCAAGGACCCGTCCAAGCCTCGTGCCCTGATGGTGGTGGATCCTCATTCAGACCGGAAGAAGACTCCTGTGCCGGCCGGAGATGTTTCTGCACTGGACCGGACCGATGTGGTGGAGATTCCTGTGGTGGGCCGTGTTGCAGCCGGTACACCAATCCTTGCAGAAGAAAACATTGAGGATACCTTTCCGATTCCGGCCAGATATGCTGCCGGCGGAACCAGCTATATGCTGAAAGTCCGCGGTGAAAGTATGATCGAAGCCGGTATCATGGATGGTGATCTGATTCTGGTGCAGCAGCAGGAGAATGCACAGAACGGGGAAATCGTCGTGGCCATGATCGACGGATTCGAAAGTGAAGCCACCGTGAAGACCTTTTATAACGAGGGGGATCACATCCGCCTCCAGCCGGAGAATCACACCATGAGTCCGATTCTGGTGAAGGATGTGAAGATTCTCGGCAAGGTGAAAGGTGTCTTCCGCTATTTCAGCTGAGATTTCCACGACTGACCGCAACTGTATGAAAAGAGGCGTAAAGTATGAAACATAAAAATATTTCGAAATTCATTTCGTCCCTGATTTACATTATTATGGGACTGGCTCTGATTCTGAAGCCGGGTCTGGTGGAGGATGCCTTCTGCTATATTCTGGCGGCTTCTGCCATCCTGTTCGGCGTGGTGAAACTGATTTCCTACCTGGTGACCCGGGTGGAAACCCGTATCGCCGAGGATACCAACGGTTTTGCCATCGGCATCAGCCTGATCCTTCTGGGATTGTTCGTGCTGATGAAGAGTACCATGTTCGTTCTGCTGGTTCCGTTCGTTCTGGGATTTATGATCACCTTCAAGGGGATTGAGGGCATCCAGAACGTGCTGAATCTGAAGAAATTCGGTTTCGGCTACCGGAAAGGTGTCATGATCGTCTCTCTCGTGATTACCATCTTCGGCATCATCGTCATGGTCAACCCATTCTCCACGATGAAAATTCTTCTGGTTATGTTGGGCGTCGGTCTGCTTGCCAGCGGCGTCTTCGATTTGCTTGCAGATATCGCCTTCAGCCGCAAGCTGAAATCAGGCAGTGAGAAAAAGGCAGATACCTTGTAACGGTTTATACTTCTGCCAATCTCAATCATAAATTGTATCGTAAGAGGCTGTCATGCAGAGCACGTACAGCCTCTTTTCATATTGAACGAAGGAAACCTGTTCATTCACTTCATTGCATCGGCGATAAATGTTCTGAGATAATCAGGTTGCAGCCTGTCGCATTCTGTACATCTTCCACCGAATAGACAGGATGAATTTCCTCCAGAACAATTCCTTTTTCCGTTACCCTCATAACTCCCATTTCTGTGATAATCATGTCCACACAATGCAGCGCAGTATACGGGAGCGTACACTCTTTCAGAATTTTTGGAGCTCCTTTTTGCGTATGCAGCATTGCTACAATCACTTTTTTCGCTCCGGTCACCAGATCCATTGCGCCGCCCATTCCGGGTACCATTTTCCCAGGAATAATCCAGTTTGATAAATTTCCATGTTCGTCTACCTGAAGTGCACCCAGAATCGTTGCATCTACATGGCCTCCACGAATAAGAGCAAACGATGTGGCACTGTCGAAGAACTGGCCTCCCGGCAGTATGGAAACAGGCTGTGCTCCCGCATTTACAATATTCGGGTCTGTTTCATCCTTCTTTTCTCCCATGCCCATAATTCCGTTTTCCGACTGGAGAATGATGCTGATTCCTTCCGGAAGATTGTTTGCCACCATTGTCGGTAAACCGATTCCCAAGTTTACAACGTCACCGTCATTTAATTCCCTTGCAGCTCTTTTCGCAATTCTTGTTTTCAGTTCTTCCATTCCGGTGCACCTCCTACTACTGCATCCACTAATATACCTGACGTCACAACACAATTTGGATTTAGTTCTCCGACCTCTACAATTTTTTCAGCACCACAGATTACGTAATCTGCAGCCATTGCCATCATAGGGTTGAACGTCTGCGTCGTTCCATGATATATAATATTGCCGAATGTATCCACAACAGAACCTCTGACCAGCGCGAAATCAGCCTTCAGCGGCTTCTCCAGCAGATACTCTTTCCCATCCACTGTGATAATCGGTTTATTTTCAGCAACGATTGTACCGATTCCGGTTGGTGTCAGAACACCGCCCAGCCCTGCGCCTCCGGCTCGGATTGCCTCTGCGAACGTACCCTGCGGAATCAGTTCGCACTCCAGTTTCCTTTCAGGATCCGTTGTATTCATTCTTTCTGCCACCTCCGGATTCAATCCCACATGAGTGGCAATGAGTTTTTTTATCTGCCCGTTGGAAAGAAGTTTTCCCGTTCCCATGCCCGGCAATCCAGCATCATTGCATATTACCGTAAGATTTTTCACATTCTTTGCGACCAGAGCATCAATCAGGTTCTCCGGTGTTCCGCAAGCCATGAACCCACCTATCATAATTACCGCACCATCCTGAATATCCTTTACTGCTTCTTCTGCATTAGTTACTTTATTCTTCATTCAGCTACCTCCATTTTCCTTTCACATTTCTGCAATGTTAAGCAATGCTAAGCATTGCCTTCTACTTTTATCATAATCAAATTGATGTAAAAAAACCAACACAAAAAAAACGTACTGCTATTCACATTACGCGAAAATGTTTCGTTCGTATTTATGGAATGTATCGCCCCGTATTTGTGTATTGTTCGATTCTGTAAAATATGCTACTATGGAAACAAAGATCACTTTCTGCGAAACGAATAACAGGAGAAAAATATGATCAGTACATTACAACTGCAGTATTTCTGCGCACTTGCACACAAACAGAACCTTACGAAGTGTGCAGAAGATTTCTACATTTCGCAGTCCACATTAAGCAATGCGCTCGCGCGCATGGAAGCGGATTTAGAGGTCAGATTATTTGATCGGGTCGGACGTTCTCTGATTTTGAACAATTACGGAAAAATTTATCTTCAATATGCAGAAGCAGCGCTCAAAGCACTTGAAAACGGAAAGCGTGCTGTGGCAAATGAATTGAATGAACAGAAAAATAAAGTCATCGTATACACCATTTCGCCATTGCTGTTTTCCGGCACCATTGACCGTTTTGCCTGGGAGCATCCTGAGTTTGACATTATCCAGCGAGAATTTCTTTTTTCGGATATCTCATCCATCGACAGCTATGATCCATTTATTTCGATTATTCTGGCTGGAACCAGCGATATCCGAAATACCAACTGGTCTGCACATGAATTCAGAAGGGACACACTCTGTGCCCTTCTGACCAAAACACATCCTCTGAGCAATTCATCCTCTATCGCCTTTGAAGAGCTGAAACAGCATCCGCTCATTCTGGAAGAAAACAGAACAAGTTTTCGTGCTTATGTAGATAAAACATTTGAAGCATATGGATGTACTCCAATTGTTGCCGGAGAATCAAATTATTCCCTTCTGGCAGAGAATCTGAAGCGAAAACCACATGCAATCGGACTGACAACAAGCCTTACTGCAGAAAACAAGTGGTATGAAAAGGTCGACTATCTGTCCCTTATTCCAGTCGCAGGAATGGATGCCGACCGTGGTTTTTCACTGTTCTGGCAAAAAGATGCTCCCCTTTCGGATGCTGCAGTGGCTTTCATCGAATATATTAAAGAAACAAAAGCTATATAGCAGATTTCACCGGCACAATGCCGATTTCCGCGGCGATATTCATTTCACCGTCGGACTTGCGAAGGGTCCGGAACAGGTAGCGGCTTTCCTGCTCTGCTCCATCCCGCGGCGGCAGCTTTTCGGACTGGTAAATGGCGATGGTCTCCCCCACCGGTGCTTCCTTGCTGTAATGAATCCGCAGGGTGGACACTCTGTGGGTTCCTG
>JAEDMR010000212.1 GCA_016302925.1 Bacillota bacterium | reverse complement strand
TTCCTCCGCCGCCTGGGGGATGGAGTCAAACCCCACGAAGGCCCACGGTGCCACAGCCACGATGGCAGCCACCGAAGCGAAGGAGGAGCTGCCCTGCGGATAAGCAGGAGCCAGATTGGCAGCCTCTGCGTGTGGACTGCAGAGAGCGGCAATTCCCAGGATGACCACCGATGCGGCCAGAGACAGTGCCATGACGGTCTGCAGCCAGCCGGCCACGCTGATGCCGCGAATGGAAAGAAAGGCAAACAGAATCAGCGCAAAGGATGCCAGTAGAATCTCTCCGATGTAGATATCCCAACCGGCCACCGAATAGAGATAACCGAACTCCAGCAGGCCGCCCAGGAGCTTCCGGCTCACCAGTCCCAGCGCCGTGGCATTCAGCGGCACGATGGCCAGGTAGGAAAGCCCCAGAAACCAACCGCAGAGATAGGCGTGTTTCCGTCCGAAGGTTTTTTCGGTAAAGGTGTATTCACCGCCGGCGATGGGATACTTCTGGATCATGTATCCGTAGTTCAGGGCGATGGTGATCATGATCAGCGCCGCGATGGACATGCCGATCAGGGTTCCCAGCGTACCGGCCTTCGGCAGGAAGGTGGTGCCGGGCATGACGAAAGCACCCCAGCCGATGATGCTCCCCAGTGCAAGGGACCAGACATTCAGCGGGTTCAGCTTTCGTTCGAGGGTCAGTTCTTTTGACATAAAGGCCTCCCGTGTTTCTTTCGCTTATTTCGGGCTTCCGGCATGGCGGAGCCTTTTCTTGTTCTGTGCCGGCAGATTCGGGCAGCGGTTCACGCTGGTCGGATCCACCACTTCCATATTTTTCTTGAAAAATTTGATTTCTGTCAGATTGGCGCATCCGAAAAAGGCATGCTTGCCGATGAAACGGATTCTTTTCGGCAGCTGGATCTTTTCCACTCGTTCATTGTATTCAAACGCACCGGCAGCTATGCCTTCCACCGGTTTTCCTGCGATGCGCGGCGGAACGGTGACTTCTTTCTCACGGCCCAGATATCTGGTGATTACCACATGGTCATAAAATTCCTGATAATCATATTCCTTCGTCAGACCGTCTTTCGAGAAACCCTTCTGCAGGCAGTAGGTATCCAGCACCTGCTCGGTCAGGTCACCGAAGATCGGGCCGGTGAGCACCTGGTGCATCCGCACATCGCCGCCGAAGTTGGCTTCGATGATTTCGGCCTCACCCTCGTCATCGATGGCGATATCCCAGGAGATCAGCTTCATCATCGGAATATCATAATGGGCTTTTTCCGCAGTTTCCAGCACACTGTCGAAGCACGGAACCACTTTGAAATCACCGGCTGCCAGGTCCACGCCGGACGGAAGTGCTGTCACACGCTCCCGCTTTACGTTCAGCGCCCACGGGAAGGCCGTACCGTCCAGGTTAACACCGATGAGGCAGCCGCCGTGCTTGTAGTTATCCACTCTGACCTTCGGCGAGCCGACCTTCACCAGCGCTGCCAGCGGAATAAACGTTCCGTCCAGCATCAGTGTGGTCAGACGCACCGTATTCACCGTGCTGTCGTTCAGTCTGGCCATTTCCGGGTGCTGGTGGATCGCATCCTGCACTACAAACAAGTCACCCTTGTTTTCAAAAACCTCTGCCAGCTCTTCACGGGTGGCCTGGCTGAAAAACTCCACACCCTTGCCGCCGGCCAGACCGCTTGGCTTCACCACGATCTCCCGCTCCTGAAGCCGGGCCAGAGCCAGATCCAGCGCCTCGTCCTCAGTGATTTTTTCAAACCGGGTGTTGTAGTAAATCCCTTCTACGCGACGCACGATGGTCAGAGGCTGTTTGGCATTGGCCAGCAGCTTCGGCAGATAGGCTTTATTCTGAAAGGCGAAGATATAGTTTTCGGGTGCGGTGGAAGGCCGGATAAACTTCTTCAGGAAATAGTACGGAACATATCTGGGATCCCAGATGCCGCTCCGGTTGTAATAGGTCTTCCATGCGTTGTAGCCCATGTCCGCCACAAACTTGTACTTTCCCCAGAAAGCATCCACTTCGGCTTTCTGCTCTGCAGTCAGATCCTGATCCGTATCCAGGGCGTAGGAAAGATCTTCAAGCTTTCCGTATTCCACGCCTTTCTGAAACAGACCGTCTGACTCTTTCTTCATCAGTTTTCTGATTCTGTAACTTAAAGCACACATTTTTTCATCTCCTATGTGATTTTCAGTATATCGTTCATTATACATAAAAGCATATACATATAATGGAGAATTATAGCACAAAATGGACATGCTGTGTAGTCCTTCGTGCATAGTTTTTCAGCGCAAAGAAAAAAACCATGGGAGACACATCCATGGTTTTTTTTGATTGCTCAAGCTGTGCATTTAACTTATGCACGGGTGGGGACGGGTGAGACTTATTTTGCAGCCTTGGCTGCGTTGAATCTTTTCGTTAATCTGGAAGTCTTTCTGGAAGCAGCGTTCTTGGAAATTGTCTTCTTCGCAGCAGCCTGCTTCAGCTTCTTTTCTGCAAGTCTTAACTTTTCTTCTGCCACTTCGAAGTTTCCTTCTGCCAGTGCAGCGTCGAAGTTCTTCAGAACAGCCTTCAGATGAGACTTGATTCTTCTGTTTCTTGCAGTCTTCTTGTCAATTACTCTGATTCTTTTCTTTGCGGATTTAATGTTTGCCATTTGTTATTCACCCCACTATTATAATTTTTAGCCTGTCCCTCGGTGGCGACTTCGGGACATAAATTCGCAACATAAATTATATATGAATAACCTTGAATTTGCAAGGAAAAATAAGAAAAAACTCTAAAAAGTCCGCGAAAGGAGACCAAAATGGCATCAAAATTCACATATCGTACCGACCTGGCCGTGGAAACCCAGGAAATCCTCGAAAAAAAGGAGAAACTCACCGGCTTTACCCGAAAGTCCCGCCAGCTGGACGAAGACATCAGCGTCACCGCCATCACCATCGAAGACGAGGAAGGGGAGCGGGCCTTCGGCAAACCCAGGGGCACCTACATCACCGTGGAAGTGAAGGGCATTCTGGAGCAGAAGGACAAAATCGCAGACCGGGCCGCCCACGCCCTGGCCGCCGAGCTGAAACAGCTGATCCCCTTTCATTATTACCTGAAAGCCCTGGTGGTGGGCCTGGGAAACGAAAAAGTGACCCCCGACAGCCTGGGCCCCCACACGGTGGATAAAGTCAAGATCACCAGTCACCTGTTCAAAATCTACGACTGCGACGGCGACTGGGAGATGGGCAATGTCAGCGGCTTCAACCCCTCCGTTACCGGCGTCACCGGCATGGAGACCGCCGAAGTCATCGAAAAAGTGGTCCAGCTGGTGAAGCCCGAAGTAGTGATCATCATCGACTCCCTGGCCGCCAAAGACATCCGCCGCATCAGTACCACCATCCAGGTCTGCGACACCGGCATCTCCCCGGGAGCCGGCATGGGCAACCGGCGAAAAGAAATCTCCGAAAACACCCTTGGCTGCCGGGTCATTTCCATCGGCGTGCCCACCGTCATCGATTCCCGC
>JAEDMR010000026.1 GCA_016302925.1 Bacillota bacterium | reverse complement strand
GCCGATGATACTTGGTGGGAAGCTGCCTGGGAAAGTAGGACGTTGCCGGTTTTTTTCTTTTTTTGTAAACCGGCAGCGTCTCTACTTTCCGAAAGTACGCTTTTCCATGATGGTATCGGCTTCGCCGCAAGGATGAAAAGCGTGAAACTCGGCATGCCTCGTTATATGGACGTTGCCGGTTTTTTATTACCTTAATTTCAGAGATCGAGATAAAAAACTGAGCACAGCCGTAAGGCACGTGCTCCTTTTTTCTTTTTTTGTTTTTTTCTTTTCTGTTTTGTGATATAATAAATTTATCTATGATTTCAGGGAGGACATGCAGCATGACTTTTTTAAAAATATTATTCGACTTTCTGCTTTGCGTTCCCCTGCTGCTGCTTGTGAGCCACTTTTTCGGCAAGCTGGTGGATGAGATCATAAAAAAGAAGTAATACATACATATCAAAGGAGTCGGTCATGGAGACATGCAGCAGAAAAGGTATTTTCATTTCCATAGAAGGACCTGATGGTTCAGGCAAATCCACACAGATCGAAAACATGAAAGCATTTTTTTCAGAGAAAAAGATCGATGTTCTTTTTACCAGAGAGCCTGGAGGAACCGCCATCGGAGAGCGGATTCGTGAGATTATTCTGGATAAGAGCTGTACGGAAATGGACTATATGACGGAGGCCATGCTGTATGCAGCTTCCCGTGCCCAGCATGTCGCGCAGGTTATCAAGCCGGCACTGGCGGAGGGAAAGGTCATCGTCTGTGATCGGTTTGTGGACTCCAGCATCGCATATCAGGGATACGGAAGGAAGCTTGGAGACGCTGTACGCATCATTAACAACTATGCCGTCGATGGCTGCATGCCGGATGTAACGTTTCTTCTGAAGGTCGATCCCAATGTGGGAAAGGGACGCATCACTGGCCGTGCAGAGAAAGAAGACCGGCTGGATGCGGAAAAGACTGCCTTTCATGAAGATGTGTATCAGGGCTACCTGCAGCTGGAGCAGGAACATCCCGAACGGATTGTCGGAATTGATGCCAGCGGCAGTATAGAGGAAATTAAAGCAGAGATCTGCAGGAAACTGGAGGAAGTGCTGAACGGTGTCACTGAATAACTGGAAAGCGGACGAAAAGCTGATAAACCGGATTACGGGGAGCATCCTCTCCGGGAATGTGTTTCACGCCTATATCATCGAAGGGGATACCTGCGTCGATAAGCTGGATTTTGCGAAGGATATGCTGAAGGCAATTCTCTGTGAGGAACGTCCGGGCGTGGGATGTGACAGCTGCATCAACTGCAGAAAAATCGACCATGACAACTATGAAGACCTGTATTTCATTGAGTCCGATGGTCTGTCCGTAAAAGATGAACCTGTTTTCGCCCTGCAGGAAAAGCTGAAACGAAAACCGACGGCGGGAAACAGGAACCTGGCCATTATCAAGGATGCGGATACCATGACTGCGAGAGCCCAGAACAGGCTGCTGAAGACATTGGAAGAACCACCGGAAGGAACCGTGATTCTGCTGCTTTCTGAGAATAAAGAGAATCTGCTGGAGACCATCCGCTCCCGATGTGTGGCGTATCGGCTGAACAGTCTGGAAACGGATCTGGCGGCAGGTGCCATGGAAGGCGCATCTGCCATTCTGGAAGGGCTTCTGGAACATGAGAACTTTTTCACCATGAAAGAGATCCTGGGGAAATATATGAAATCCAGAGACGATGCCTTTCAGCTTCTGGATGGGATGGAACGGCTGTACCGGGATTTTCTCGTAGGGAAGGATTCCCGGGGCAGACTGTTGAAAAGAGAAGAAATCTTTCGGCATATTGAACTCATTGAAGAGGCCAGACGAGATCTGGTCATGAAGGTGAATCACAATTATGCCATGAAGAACCTGATTATAAAAATTGGAGGATAAAGCATTTGGATACAAATCGTAATATCAGCACGGTAAAGGTTGCAGGCGTCAGATTCAAGACCGCCGGAAAAATCTATTATTTTGATCCGGACACGTTCGATGTGAAGAACGGGGACAGCGTCATCGTAGAAACTGCGCGGGGCATGGAATTCGGCACCGTCACCATGGACGTGCAGGAAGTGCCGGAAACGGAGATCGTGGCGCCGCTGAAAAAAATCATCCGCATCGCGACACCGGAAGACCATAAAAGACATAAAGAAAACGTGAAGAAAAAAGAACGGGCCCTGCAGCTCTGCCAGGAAAAAATCGACAAGCATGGTCTGGTGATGAAACTCATCGATGTGGAATATACCTTTGATAACAGCAAAGTGATCTTCTTTTTCACCGCAGATGGACGGGTGGATTTCCGCGAGCTGGTAAAGGATCTGGCCAGCGTCTTCAAGATGCGGATCGAGCTGCGGCAGATCGGCGTGCGGGATGAAGCGAAAATGATGGGAGGCATCGGCAGCTGCGGCCGGGCCCTGTGCTGTCACAGCTGGCTGGCTGACTTCGAGCCGGTATCCATCAAGATGGCAAAGGTTCAGAGCCTGTCCCTGAACCCGTCAAAAATTTCGGGTATTTGCGGGAGACTCATGTGCTGCCTGAAGTATGAAAACGACATCTATATGGAAATGCGAAAAGGCATGCCGGAGGTGGGTGAAAAGATCAGGACGCCGGACGGTTTGGGAAAAGTCGTAGATACCAATCTGCTGCAGAATATCATCCGCGTCCGTCTCTATCTGGACGAAAAGCCGGAAAACAGCGGCCGCCGCAGCAAGGAGAAAGACAAGGAAAAAGAGAAGGAAACACAGAATCAGGAGGAAAAGCTGTCTGCAGAAATTTATGTATATCATAAAGAAGACATCCGACGCATCGAAAAGCGCCATAACAAGGGAAAGAACATCTTTGAAGGCGTGGATGCAGCGACGATGAAGGAAATCCAGCAGCTGATCAAAGACTGATGCGCCACGAAGAAACAGATATGCCCCTGCTGCCGGGAGAGCGGGTGGATGAGACCGGCTTCGGTGCTCTGAAGCTGATTCAGAAACCGGAAGAGTTCTGTTACGGCGTGGATGCGGTGCTTTTAGCCGATTTCGGCGCAAAATATGCACGCCCGTCGTTTCGGTTCGCTGTGGATCTTGGCACGGGCACGGGGATCGTTCCGCTGATTCTTTCCCATAAGACCGGGATTCCGAAGATTGCCGGAATTGAAGTACAGGAGGGATCTTTTGACAGAGCCGTGCGAAGCAGGAGCCTCAACGGTCTGGAAGACCGTCTGGATTTCGTTCTGGGGGATGTGAAAGACTGTAAATCCGGCTGGGGAAGGGAATGGAAGGGAACTGTCGATCTGGTGACAACCAATCCGCCCTACACGGCAGGAAATGGCGGTATTCCAAGCACCAACCGCGCCAAAATGATTGCCCGCCACGAGACAACCGCAGGCCTGGACGAGTTTCTGGAGGCGGCAGCATGGATTTTGCGGGATAAGGGGGATCTGGTTATGGTACACCGGCCTTCCCGCATTGCCGACATCTGCTGTATGGGACGAGACCATGGTCTGGAAGTGAAGGAACTGCAGTTTGTCAGCCCTGTGAGGGATGCAGCAGCAAACATTCTCCTGGTTCATATGGTGAAAGGCGGCGGACGGGAAGTCAGACTGCTGCCACCTCTGGCCGTGCATGATGAACAGGGTGGATATACCCAGGCACTCAGAGAAACTTACAAATAACAAGTGAAACAATCACGCCCGTGAAGTAGCCGATCAGGCCGCCGGCCAGGGCGTGTCTTGTTTTTTTGACGCCGGTGACGCCGAAATAGAGGGCGAGAACGTAGATGACGGTTTCACAGCCGCCTGCCATGACACAGGCAGCTCTGCCCGCATAGGAGTCGGGGCCTGTCACTTCCAGGATGTCCTTCACGATGATGAGGCTGCCGCTGCCGGAAATCGCCCGCAGGCAGATGAGAGGAAGCAGTTCCGGCGGTACGCCGAAAAGCCGGAAGAAGGGTTGGAGAACCCGGTTCACCAGGTTCAGAAGGCCGGATGCGGAAAGGCAGTTGATGGCAAGGAAGATGCCGATCAGAAACGGAAGAATGTCCAATGCGGTTTCCAGCCCCTTTCTGGCCCCCTCGATGAAATAGTCGTAAACCGGCGCCTTCTGCGAAAGGCCGTAAGCGATGATGACGGCAGCCATGGCAGGTATAAAGGCGGCGGTAATCACGGAAAAAAGATATGTCATGCCGGTCAGTGCCTCCTCTCCAGAATTTTGCAGGCGAGAATGGATACGGTGACAGTGCAGGCTGCGGTGAGGATGGATGGGAGTACGACAGAATAGGGATCTTCCGCACCGGCATCCGTGCGAATCTGCAGCATTACCACAGGAAGCAGAGGTGCGAACGCCATGTTGACCACAGCGAAGGTACACATGTCGTTGCTGGCTTCACTGCGGTATCTGTTTTCTTCATCCAGTTTTTCCATGGTGCGCAGCGCGAAAACAGTGGAACTGTTCCCGGCACCGAAAATGTTGGCCATGAAGCTGAGAACGATGGAGGAAATGGTCTGTGGATTTTTTACATGGGGAAAGAGGAAAGATGTAAGAGGAATCAGCAGTCGGGACAGTTTCGTAATCAGACCGGTGCGCTCAGCAATTTCCATTAAGCCGCTCCACATGGCCATGATGCCGGCAAGACCGATGAGAAATGTCACGGCTTCGGAGGAACTGTCTGTCAGCGCAGTGCCGAAGGCTTGAAGCTGGCCGGTGCAGCAGGCACAGAGAAAGGCCGCCAGAAAAATGACGGACCATATGTAATTCATCATGAGAGAGCTCCTTTCTCCTGCCAGTATATGGTGCAGAAGACGGAAACATGCGGCGGAATGGGAAAAAAAGGTCCGGGCGAAGTACAAAAAATGGTTGAAGTTATTTCCAGTTTTGGGTTATAATAAGGACAAGCGTTACGGAGGAGGAGAAAATATGACCATAACGATTACGCCGCAGGGAGCGGCATGGTTCATCATTGCCGTGCTGGCGATGGTGCTTTTGGTTTATCTGATACTGCTTCTCAGGAAGCTGATCGGAACGCTGAAAAAGGTTGACCTTCTGCTGGAGGATTCCAAGGTTATCACAGAAGTCGCATCAAGGCGGACCACGGATGTAGATGGTATGGTGGACGGCGTGGTAGAGGCTGTGGGAATCATGACCGACGCAGTGAAGGGGAACCAGAATATCGCTAAGGCGGCATCCAGTGTAGTGAACGCAGCTGCCGCTTGCGCAGGCATCATCAAGGGTAAAAATGCCGATGCGAAAAAGGACAAGTAAGTTATTAGATTGGAGGAGGAATCAAGATGAAAGCAACAGGAATTGTAAGACCGGTAGATCCACTGGGAAGAGTGGTAATTCCGGTAGAATTAAGAAGAAATCTGGGAATTAAAACCGATGATTCTCTGGAAGTGTTCGTTGACGGAGAGTTCATCATGCTGAAAAAATACGAACCAGCCTGCATTTTCTGCGGCAATGCCAAGGATGTGCAGAATATTCATGGTAAAAACATTTGCAGAACCTGCCTCGATGAACTGAAATCATTATAGGCAGGAGGCACAACGTGGCAAAGTATTTAGTACATCAGAGCGGACCGCTTTCGGGAGAAGTGGTCATCAGCGGGGCCAAGAATGCAGTATTGCCTCTCATGGCAGCCGCGCTGCTGTCGGAAGACAAATGTGTCATCCGCGATGTGCCGCAGCTTCGTGATGTGGCATTTATGAAGGAGATTCTCGCATCTCTCGGTGCAGAAATCGAAGATGTGGAGGAAAATACCATTTCTATCATCACAGAGGATATCATATCGACGGAGGCACGGTTTGATCTGGTGAATAAGATGCGTGCTTCCATTCTCGTCATGGGGCCGCTGCTTGCCAGAAAGGGAAGAGCAAGGATGCCTCTGCCCGGCGGCTGTGCCATCGGTGCCCGTCCCATTGATCTGCACCTGAAAGGACTGGAGGCTCTGGGGGCAGAAATCATCTTCAATGAAGCGGAAAGCTATGTGGAAGCCCGGGCAGGCGGACAGGGTCTGATTGGTGACACCATCTATCTGGACTTCCCGAGTGTGGGTGCGACGGAGAACATCATGATGGCGGCAGTCCTGGCAGAAGGTATCACCTATATCGAGAATGCCGCAGAGGAGCCGGAAATTGTAGACCTGGCCAATTTTCTGAACAAGATGGGAGCGAAGATCAAGGGTGCCGGTACCGATACCATTAAAATCGAAGGCGTGAAGCATCTGGGCGGTGCGAAGCACACTGTGATTCCTGACCGGATCGAAGCAGGAACCTTTATGCTTGCAGCTGCCATTACCAGAGGCAACGTGCGGATTACGAATGCTGTACCGGATCATCTGAAGCCGATTATCGCCAAGCTGCGGGAATGCGGTGTGCGGATTGAAGTCGGTGACGAGTATCTGATTGTCCGGGGCGATCTGGGACCACAGAGTGCAACGGATATCAAGACACTGCCGTATCCGGGCTTTCCGACAGACATTCAGTCGCCGTTCATGGCCTTTCTCACCACGGTGGAGGGTACGGGAACTGTCATCGAGACGGTATTTGAAAACCGGTTCATGCATGTGAGCCAGCTGAGAAAGATGGGCGCAAGCATTGAAACCGCAGGCAATAAGGCAATCGTCAAGGGCGGTGCTGTACTGCGGGGAACTCAGGTGATGGCGACCGACCTGCGTGCAGGGGCAGCTCTGGTTCTGGCAGGACTGGTGGCGGAAGGTATTACGGAAATTTCGGAGATTTATCATATTGAACGCGGATATGAAAAGTTCATAGAAAAGTTCCGGGGACTGGGTGCACAGATCGAAAAGACAGAAGAATAAGTGTACTTTCATGTCTGAAAACTGAAAAAGAATTTCAACGTATAAGCTGCTGTGCCGGAGAACCGGCCGGCAGCTTTTTCACAGATCGGATGCACGCAAAGGAAGATATATCATATTACCGCCTGCAAAACGGTGCATGAAAAACGAGACAACAGAGGAGAGACGAAAATGAAGAAAGAACGGGGAATTGCAGTCCTGAAACGGATACTGATCTATGTGCTGGGGATCATTGTGCTGGCACTGGGCATCACATTGAATACCAAGACGAACCTGGGGGTTTCGCCGGTAATCTCTGCCGCCTATTGTGCGTCGGTGCTGACCGGTATCGGTTTCGGTGCGGCCACCTTTATCGAATATATGATTCTGATCGGGCTGCAGGCAGCCATTCTGCGCAGAAATTTCAAGCCCTGGCAGCTTCTGCAGATCGGCGCCAGTTTCCTGACCAGCTTTTTCATCGATATTTATGATACATTTCTTCCTGCTGCCCAGTCCATGGCGGTCCGGCTGGTTCTGCTGGCGGCGGCCATTGTGATCACTTCCATGGGAATCATTCTCACGGTGGGTATGGAGATTGTACCGAATCCGGCAGACGGATTTGCCAGCGTTCTGGGAAAGATTTTGAAACGGAATCTGGGGTTCGGGAAAAATGTACTGGATCTCAGCTGCATTCTCCTTGCGGTGGCTCTGGGACTTCTGGCAGAAGGACGGATCATCGGCATCGGAATCGGTACAGTGCTGACCATGATCCTGACCGGCCGGGTGGTCGCCCTGATCAGCCGGCGGGCTGTTCCGGTATGCCGGAACGTCGTGGAGGAAAGCCGGAAGGCATAAAGTGCCATGTTGCTATTGGCGGAAGTATGGGTTATGTGCTATAATAAACTGATATGCCATAGTGTGTGAGATGTTTCAGAGAATGGAGACTTCAGATGGATAA
Source organism: Bacillota bacterium (assembly GCA_016302925.1). Classification (GTDB taxonomy): domain Bacteria; phylum Bacillota; class Clostridia; order Peptostreptococcales; family Anaerovoracaceae; genus RGIG7179. The sequence goes on along the minus strand of JAEDMR010000026.1, from coordinate 7,922 downwards.
AAAACCATATTACCGGCTGCTCGGACTGACAGAAGGCGCAACTGCTGCACAGATTAAAGATGCCTATGAGAAAAAAATGCATAAGCTCCGGTCCGATGACTATGCCGATGACCCGGAGTATGTGGCGCGGAAAACCCGGGACGTGCGTCATGCCTACAGCGTGCTGACCGGCGGCGCCGCACCGGCAACACGGACGCAGAAGGAAGCCAGATTTGAGAAATGGAAGGATGCACAGGATGAAGGGGAAGATGCCATCCGGGAAATGAAAAAAGCATTCCGCACGGGTGCGTCGAAGCTGAAGGCATTTGGACACGATGCGGTCTGCGATCTGGATGAAGAGGCAGCAGAAAAAGGCAGCCGGGTCTTTCGGCGGGCGGAGGACGGAGAGGAAGAAGCCGGTGCATTCCGATCCGTCGGCGGAAGCGGCAGAAACGGCGGAAGCGGCAGCGGAAGTCGAAAGAAGACGTATTACGCGCCGCATGAAAAGGGGGCAAAGAAAGAGGGCAGGAATCCGCTGCGAAATAAGATCATTGCAGTGGGCGTTGCCATTTTCCTTGCCAGCGGGATTCTGAGCACTTGCACTGAACTGATCACGGATGCAATTGACGAGCCTGTGCCGGAAATTCAGCTGGAAGAGTCGGAGATGATTGCAATCATTCAAGAGAAAGCAGACGAGATTGATTACTATGCCTGTCTTGATTTCTCGGATTACGAAGCGTTTGCGGATCAGATTGAGTGGGAAGTGAGCGACGAGACGGCAGAGAAACTCTTCGAAAATACCCAGGATCTGCTCTGGAGTATGGGACTGAATGATATGGAATATGCGCTCACTGTAATCACCGGAGAGGAAGATTTCTACTGGGAAAACGATGATCTGACCAATGCCCGGACGCTGGCATCTTTGATGAATCCGCCGGCCTTCGAGGAAATTGCCGGTGCGATCAGCCTGTATTCCGGTGAAGTGATACTGAATTATAATGACTATCTGCAGTTCCTGTGTGATGTAGCAGAGGATCAGCTCAGATAGCTGTATCAGGAGGAAATGAAGGATGAAGATGAATTTTGAGGATATCGTACCGGTACGGTTTACGGAAGGAAAGCTGCTGCTGCTGGATCAGACCAGACTGCCGGGGGAAGAAGTCTACGTAGAGATGGAAACCAAAGAGGATGTATGGGATGCCATCTATAAGCTGAAGGTGCGCGGTGCACCGGCTATCGGTGTGGCGGCGGCTTACGGACTGTACATTTCCGTGCGGGATCTGAAGGCGGATACCGCAGCGGAGTTTGCTGCCGAAGTCCGGGAAATCGCAGACTATCTCAATTCCTCCAGACCGACAGCGGTGAATCTGTCCTGGGCGCTGAAGCGGATGGTAAGGACCATGGAGGAGTATCTGGAAGGCTGTGAAGAAGCTGCGGCAGAAACCGGCGGCAGTGCGGAAGAAGAACGGAAAATCCACTGGGTGAAAGAAGTACTCCGTATGGAAGCCGGACGGATCCACGAGGAAGACGTGGCTGCCTGCCGTGCCATGGGAGAGCATGGGCTTTCCCTGCTGAAACCGGGCATGGGCATCCTGACCCACTGCAACGCAGGGACCATTGCCACGGCCAAATACGGCACCTGCCTGGCACCGATCTACCTGGGCCATGAACGGGGCTATGATTTCCACATGTTTGCCGATGAGACACGGCCTCTGCTGCAGGGCGCACGCCTTACCAGCTGGGAACTGCAGCGGGCAGGCATCGATGTGACCCTGATCTGCGACAACATGGCGTCCATCGTCATGAAAAACGGCTGGATCGACGCAGTTGTGGTGGGCTGCGACCGGATGGCCGCCAACGGCGACGGCGCCAATAAGATCGGCACCTCCGGTGTGGCGATCCTGGCGAAGGAATACGGGATTCCGTTCTACATGTTCGTGCCGACTTCCACCATTGACCTTTCCACTGCCACGGGAGACGATATCGTCATCGAACAGCGGAAGGGCGAAGAAATCTATAAGATGTGGTATGAGAAAGACATGGCGCCTGCCGGTGTGAAGACCTACAATCCGGCCTTCGACGTGACAGACCATAAATATATCACCGCAGTGGTAACGGAAAAGGGCGTGGTGTATCCGCCATACGATGTGAATCTGCGGAAACTGTTTGAGGAAGAGGTGTAGTATTTTGAATCTGATTGCGAAACATGCGAAAATGGCGGTGGTCATTGCGGTACTCTGCGGTGCAACCTCCGGATCGCTCAGTGCCATGACGGCCATTCCCGCCATGGGAATCGGTTTCCTGCGTCTGACCATTGCACTGCCGTTTTTTCTGATTCCGGCTCTGGCCAGTGAGGAAAAGCGCAGCCAGCTGAAGGCCATCCGCCGTCGGGATCTGGGATTATGCGTACTGTCGGGTGTGTTCCTCTTCGGTCACTTCTTTTCCTGGTTCAGCGCAGTGAAGCTGACCAATGTGGCCAGTGCAGCGGTACTGGCATCCCTCCATCCGCTGGTGGTTCTGCTGGTAACCGTTTTCATCATGAAGAAAAAAGTCAGCTGGAAATCCGTACTGGCCATCCTCGTGGCACTATGCGGCGGTGCGATTATCATGGGATTCGACCTGAATACCCTGGCCGGCGGCCACCTGGCCGGAAACATTCTGGGATTCCTGGCAGGTATGTTTATGGGACTGTATTTTTCTGTGGGGGATGCCGCGAGAAAGACCGTGAACGGAGACATATATGTTTTGCTGGTGTTCAGCGCCTGCTGGGTATGCTTTGCGGGGGGCGTCATGGCAAGCGGAACACCAATCCTGGGCTACACCTTCCAGGACTACCTGTACGTGGTGCTGATGGCATTTATCTGCCAGATCGGCAGTCATGCGGTGTTCAATATGTGCATCGGCCATGTGAACTCGTTATATGTGTCGACCATCGAGTCGGGTGATCCGGTCTTTTCCATTCTGGTGGCAGTGATCTGCCTGGGACAGATCCCGGCACTTTATGAAATTGTGGGCTGCATCATCGTGGTGGGAGCCCTGCTCTACTATAACTATCAGGAAAGCAGAGAAGAAACCGTATGAGCTATAAAGTCAGATTGCAATCTTTTGAGGGTCCCTTCGATCTGCTGGTCTATCTCATCGAAAATGCGGAAATGAGCATTTATGATATCCGCATCAGTGAGATCACCAGTCAGTACCTGGCCTATATCCGTACCATGCAGGAAATGGATGTCTATGTGGGCTCGGAATTCATGGTGCTGGCGTCGGCGCTGATCGAAATCAAATCCAAGATGATTCTGCCGCGGGTGGTGGATCCGGGCGACGGCAGTGTGGTGGAAGAGGATCCGAGAAGCGAACTGGTGGCAAGACTTCTGGAATACAAGAAATTTAAGAATGCCGCCGAGATGCTGCAGGAGAAAGAAGAACGGTGTTCCCATATTTATGCCAAGCCCCAGGAGGATATCTCCGCCTATCTGGAGCAGCCGGACGAGTACCTCAGTCTGGATCTGCGGCAGTTTGCCGGTGCCTTCAACCTGTTTCTCCAGAAAAAACAGAAGGTGGATTCGGTGCGCCGTCATTACACCCGGATCGAACGGGAACGTGCGCGAATGGAGGAACGGATCTCCTATATTGCATCCATGGTGCGAAAAAGCCTGGGGCAGGTGTTCAGCTTCCGGGAATTCATCCGGGATAAAAAGGACCGGTACGATGTGGTGGTCACCTTTATGTCACTGCTGGAGATGGCGAAGAACCGGATCGTGCAGGTGGACCAGGCATCTACCTACGGAGACATTCAGGTCAGCGCCGGACAAAATGTGGACGGCACGGTGAGTCTGGACATGCCGGGGATGACGGATTTTGCGGATTTTGCGGAGGCTGCGGAGGCTGCAGAGGGCGTGAAAACACAGAAAGGAAAGGGACAGGAGGGAGAACTCTATGGCCAGTAAAAAGAGCATCAAATCTGCGCTGGAATCCATGATGTTCGTCTGGGGCGAGCCTCTGGACGTAAAGACGGCAGCAGATGTTTTCAATATGAACCGGCAGGAGATTTACGACTGCTTTCTGGAACTGCAGAAAGAGTACGAGCAGGAGGGCCGGGGCATCGTCATCCGGGAAGTGAACAAGGCGTTCCAGTTTGTCACCCGGGAGGAAAACGCCGACTACATCGAACGTCTCTGCACGCCGGTGAAGGCCAGAAGGCTGTCTCAGTCCGCGCTGGAGGTTCTGGCCATTGTGGCGTATAAGCAGCCGGTAACCAAGGGAGAGATTGAGGCAATCCGTGGAATCAAGTGCGACCGGGTCATGGACGGCCTGATCAAGAAGGAACTGGTCTGCGAGAAAGGACGCTCCGATGCGGTGGGACGGCCGATCCTCTATGGAACTACCGACGCGTTCCTGAAGAACTTCGGCTTTTCTTCGCTGAAGGAACTGCCGCCGATTGATGATCTGGAAGGCGTCATGGCAGCGGATGTCGAAGTGGAAGTGGAAAAGGATTCTGACGGAAATCCGATTATGGAAGGCCAGATGAAGATTGAGATATAGGACGAAGTGCAGTCAGAAAGACCAACAAGGAGGACATAAGTATGGGACTGTTTGGACCGAGCTCTCTGGAGGAGCGAATCATGCAGATCATTGAAAAGCAGGAAAAAGTTCTGCAGAAATGGCCGTGTATGCTGGGAGAAGATGATTATTATATTCTGTGGGATATGTATCTGGGCGGCATTACGGACTACAAGGATCCCAAATTCCTGTATATGATTGAACCGATGGAGAATAAGATCAACCATGGGCACATGGCAGATCTGCTTCGGAATGCCTGCCGGCCTGAGGCTGTTGAGCAGGCGCTGAAAAAGGGGAAAGGCAGGGATTGCCGGAACCAGGAATATTTTCTGGCTGCACTGGCACAGACGCAGGAGGAACGCGATACGATCATCCGCAAGTATATGTTCACCAATACTGCGGTGGCCTGCCATCTGATGCTCACAGACAAGGTGGACATCTACTGCCGAACCGCAGACGAAAAGGCCGCGTTCTATATGAAGGTGATTCATACAAACTCTGGATTCACGAGGCGCCCGGGCTATTCCTGCGGCAGAAGAATTTGGGAATGGGAGACATTTTACGGCAATGAGCCTGTGTCATTCTGGATCGCAACAGGACGATATGCCCTGAAAGATATGCTGAAGCAGGGATCGGAAGCAAAGGCGGCTGCAAAAAAACAGCTGGAAGTGCTGGAACGCCTGGATGCAGCCAGAAAGCAGCAGTCGGAAGAAGCCAGGGCGCTGCTGAATGCCATTGACCTGTATGTCCAGGATGAGCTGGAAATACAGCTGGTGGACCGGGACGGAAAAAAGGTCAGGAAGGAAAAAGACGGCACCATCGTTCCTATGGACTGATTCCGTGACATCGCTTGCAGCCTGAAAAAAGGAGCATATGAGAAGCATAAAAGAGACCTTGAAGAAACCTCTGTTTCCCAAGGTCTTTTTATTATTCCGGAAATATCGTTAACGATATTTCCGGAATAACAAGAAAGTCTACCGATAAGAATCTAATCGGCGAAGTCGACTTTCTTATATGCCGGGCTGCCGTAAATTCTTCCAAGGGGCGGGTGGCAGGTTAGCATATGCTAACACATACGTGTGGATATAAAAAAAGCAAAAAAGCATGTGCTGCCGACGGAAAAAACAGGGGAAACGCTGTGAAAATGGTGAAAAAACGATGATTCACACGTTTTTTTACGAAAACCAGAGAGGACAACACATACTTTTTTTGAAAAAAAGGGTCCATATGGACGGGTTGTTCTTTCTGCAGCACATCCATTCCAGATGAAAAAGTCGGAATATAACCTCTGAAATCCCGTAAACTGCTGTAGGGAGCAGAGAAATGAGAAAATGTATTTCAATGAAAACGCATCGGAAGAGGAAACAAGGGGCAGAACCGGGAAGGAGACAGGAAACAGAACCGGGAGCCGGACGGAAAGCTGCCTGGCTGTTGGTCACGGTTTTTGTGATTCTGATCCTTCTCTTGTCCGTTCTGGCCATCCGGAAAGTTCTTACGGAAGCAGCCGGCGTGGACGGCGGCGGATTTCCCGCAGTAAAAGGTGAATACACTGCGGCAAAAGACGGATACCCTGCTGTAAAAACGGAACCCGGAGAAACAGCAGTCACAGCACCGTCCGTTTCAGCAGGGGCGGCGATTCTCATCGACGGGGAAGACGGAACGGTATTGTATGAAAAGAGTGCTGATCAGAAGATGTATCCGGCCAGCACGACGAAGATCATGACCGCGCTTGTGGTTCTGGAAACACTGGAAGAGCTGGAACTGGGACTGGACAGCGAGATCATCGTACCGGCAGAGGCACAGGGGGTGGAAGGATCCTCCCTTTATCTGAAAGCAGGAGAACGGGTGTCAGTGGAGGTGCTGCTTTACGGTCTGATGCTCCAGTCAGGAAATGACAGCGCCGTGGCGCTGGCAGCCTGTGTGGGCGGAAGTGTGGAACATTTTGTGGAACAGATGAACCAGCGTGCGGCAGAGCTGGGCTGCCGGGGAACCCATTTCGTAAATCCAAACGGTCTGTATGATGGGGAGCATTATACCACCGCAAGGGATCTTGCGTACATAGCCCGGGAAGCCATGAAACGGGAAGATTTTCGAAAGATTGCAGGGACACAAAGGTGGAGCAGCGAAAGGGACGAAACGCTTGCGGACAGTAAAGAGAAGGTAATCAACGACGGCAGCGCGACGCGCACCTTCGTGAATAAGAACAAGACCGTATTTCAGTATGAGGGCGGAGACGGCGTGAAAATCGGGTTCACCAAAGCCTCCGGCAGAACGCTGGTATCTTCCGCCAGCCGGGATGGTCACCGGGTCATTGCCGTGGTGCTCAATGACGGGAACTGGTTCCAGGACGCATACGCTCTGATGGACTACGGATTCGCGGTGCTGGAGACATCGAAACCGTGAGAGAAGAAAATTGTGTATGCGAGCGTGAGACAGCAGGAGGTTAAAAGTGGGATATGTTTGTGTGGACAGAGGCTCCCTGCGGTGCCCCTGTCACTTGATGGCTGCTGGCCAGTGTTATACATGCACCATGACCAGAACCGGCAGATGCAGCTGCGAAGACGCTGCCGGATGGCAGGGTGTCTGTCCCTATTCCGAATATATGCGGCGGGGAGAAACAGCGGTTTCCCGAGAGCCAGATAGTCTATGGGAAACAGAAGTGCTGAAAAAAATCGATTATGGAAATGGATTATTCGTCGTCCGTCTGGCTGTTTCTGCCGGGTTTGCCGAGGCATGCCAGAGGCCGGGTGCGTATCTGATGGCAGAAGCCCTTGGCTGCCGCACGCCGGTTTCCGTGCTGCGCGCCCGGCGGCAGGGCAGAGACGGCTTCGTGGAACTGGCGGTAAAAGCGACAGGTCCAAAGTCAGAGGAACTGACGAAAAAAAGTGTCTGGCGCATTGCCGGCCCATATTACGGCGGTCTGCTCCGGATCGAAGCATTGACGGCAGCAGGGAAGGCACGTGGAACGGAGAAGGCACGTGGAACGGAGGATACACATGGAACCGAGGATACACATGGAACCGGGAAGCTTCTGGTCATTGCCCGCGGGGTGGCGGCTGCACCTTTTCTGGCGCTGCGGCAGCAGCCGGAGTTTGCACGCATGGATGCAGAGGTGTATTTGGATGACGAGTCGCTGCCGGAAGCATTTCTCGAAGAATATCTCTTGGGGCAGGTCTTCGAGACGATCCGGCTGAACCGGGAAAGGGAGCTGGAACGAATGAAGAGGCGCCTGCAGCAGCACATCCGCATCGGCTGCGGAGCTGAAGCCCCGCCGGCGCAGGCCGCCATGGTGCTGGTCAGCCCATACTTCATCGAACGGCTGACAGAAGATCTGTCAGCCGAAGAAAAAGGGAAGCTGATCGAGCCGAATCCGGCCAATCTGT
>JAEDMR010000211.1 GCA_016302925.1 Bacillota bacterium | reverse complement strand
GATCTCCACCCCCGCCGCCATCAGCTGCTTATAGTATGTCTTCGCCAGAGCAAAGGCATACTCCTTATCCGGAATATGCGGCAGAATAATCTGCACCTCCACGCCCCTCTTGGCAGCGAAGGTCAGCGCCGGAATCATCTCATTATCCAGAATCAGATACGGCGTCATGATATGAACGTGCCGCTCTGCCCGGTTGAGAATATCCTCATAAACCATTTCCCCCACCCGTTCGTGATCCACCGGACTGTCGCCATAAGGCAGCACATAGCCCTTCTGCAGGGGCAGAACCCGGTAGTCCCGGCTCAGATACTTGTCATACTGCTCCACCCGCTCGTCCACATTCCACATCTGCAGGAACATGAGGGTAAAGCTTTTCGCTGCTTCTCCCTGCACTTTCACCGCGGTATCCTTCCAGTGACCGTAAAGAGTCCGCCGGTTGATATATTCATCGGCCAGATTGACACCGCCTGTATAAGCGGTCTGCCCGTCGATGACCAGGATCTTCCTGTGATCCCGGTTGTTATAATGAGTGGACACGGCCGGGCGGATCGGAGCAAACATTTTGCACTTGATCCCCAGGGCCTGCAGTTTTTTCGGATAATTGTACGGAAGTTTATACAGTGCGCAGGTCCCGTCATACATGACACGCACTTCCACACCCTCCTGCACCTTTCGGCTGAGGATTTCCAGGATCCTGCCCCACATATATCCTTCATCCACGATGAAATACTCCAAAAAGATGAACTCTCTGGCCTTTTCCAGCTCAATGAGCAGATCGTCAAACTTATCTTCACCCTGCGGGAAATACTTCACCCTGCACCCTTCATACACCGGATATCCGCCGAAAGCGTCCATATAGACAGACAGCGCATAAAGCTCCGGCTCCTCTTCCCGGAGTTTCTCCGACACATCCGGATCCGTGTTCAGATACTCCTTCGTAGAATTGATGATCGTATCCAGCCGCTTATGCAAAAGCCGGTGACCGATGTCGTTCTGGATCCACAGATACAGCGCACCGCCAAACACCGGCATGGCCATGACGATGATCATCCAGGTCAGCTTCACTGTCGGATCACCCGCCTTGTTCAGTATATGAAGTCCCACACACAGCGCCACCACGGTACTGAAGATGTAGAAATACGTCATATACTGCTCCAGCCACTGATATCCGGCCACAACAATGCCGATCTGAACCAGCATCATGAGCAGGATTACGGTGGTACGGCCGAAGAGCACATTCAGCAGTCCCCGTTTTCCCTTTTCCAGACGCAGCACGTTTTCATCGCTGAGCTGAATGGCATCCTGAAGCTTATCCTGAATTTTTTCGTGAAAATTTCCCTGTGACATGTGTTCCCCTTTTCCCCTTGTGATTTCTTCGCAAAATCTTTTCGCCCGGCTCTCGCTGGACGTCTTTTTTCTAATTATATTATGGTATCACATTTTCACAAAAAATTCCACCGGCAACCCACACCAAATGTAAAATATATGGTAAAATGAAGAGAGAATTTTTATTGCAAGCAGGGGGATACATCCATGACATATTGGGACATTCTCGGCATCCAGCCGACAGACGACATGACCGTCATAAAAAAGGCATATCGGCACCTTCTGGCAGAAGCCAATCCGGAGGACAAACCGGAAGAATTCATGGTGCTGCGGCGGGCTTATGAAGACGCCATGGAATCTGCCGGAAACGGCGGGACAGAGCCGGAAACAGATGGCAGCAGCGAAAGCGGCGGCGAAATGCAGGATTCATCCTGGCTTGCCCTCTACGGGAATCTGCTGCCGGAAGACCATCCCGCCTGGCGCTGGACGAAGGATCTGCAGGCCCTTTATCTGGATTTCAGCCGCAGGATCCGGCCGGAAAACTGGGCTGCACTTCTGGAAGATCCGATCTGTACACGCATCGACACTGCAGCAGATGCAGAAGATGCTCTGCTCAGAATGCTGATGGAATGGTGGTTTCTTCCGGACAGTGCCATCTGTGCCATGAATGCGGTTTTCGATTTTGATGGCAACCGTGAACGTCTCTTTGCCCACTATCCGAAGGACTTCGTGGAAGCGATCCTGCTGAACCCTCTTCAGCGCGGAAAGGGCGGTTTCGATTACAATCTGTTTGAAGGCGCGCCGGATGCAGAATACGATACATATATCAATCTGTATTACACGCTGACCGGGCAGGTAAATCGCGATGAACAAAAGGCTGCGTGGGAAACCGTTTCGCAGATGGAGAGCCTTGGAATCGAGCACCCGTATCTGGCAGTGGAAAAGGCCAAGCTCTACCTGGCAAAAGGAGAAAAAAACCTGGCTGCCGCAACCATGGAAGCGGTATACCCTGCCTTTGACTGCAGCCCGGCCGTCTGCTGCATGGCAGGAGAAGTCCTGCTGGAGCAGGAGGACTTCGTCGGAGCAAAGATGCGGTTTGAAAAAGCCCTGGAAGTACACGACGATTCCCATTGGGCCCGCATCGGTCTTGCCGAAGCCGGCCTGGGGCTGAAAGACTATGACGAGGCCGAAAAATGGGTCAGCGAAGTGCTTGCCTTCGACCGGTACAGTCCAAGAGGTACGGAACTGGAAGGAGAAATTCAGGCGTGCCAAAAAAAAGCGCTTCTGGAAAAGCTGGCAGACGGCGAAGCCTCTGCCGAAGAAAAAATCAAGCTTGCCGTCATCTTTATCGATGGAGGAGACTATCAGCCGGCTGCAGAGATTTTGTCGGGTTTCACCGCAGAAGACAGAAAAGAAGAAGCCGAGCGTCATCATTTCCTTGCCTCTGCGCAGCTGGACATGGATCAGTTTGAGGAAGCTGCCGGAAACTTCCTTCTGGCGGAAAACAGTCTTCGTCAGCTGCTGGAAGTTGCGGCAGATACGGAAGAGAAGGCGAATCTCGGCGCCAACCTCTGCCGCACCATGGTCATGCGCTCCCTGGCGCTGGAAAACCTGGGGAAGACAGAAGAAGCTCTGACAGTAATCACCAATGCCGCCGTCGATTACCCCAATCAGAACATGGTGTTCTGCCGCAAAGCCGAGCTCCATTACGAAATGAAGCAATACGAAAAAGCCGTCGACGCCGCTGCACAATCGATCCGGCTGGATGACAGTTTTCATCTTCCGTACCGGATCCGTGCAAATGCTTACTATGAACTGGGACATTACAATGATGCCTACCAGGACTGCAATGACTGCATCAGCATCTACGGCGGAGATATCGAGGCCTTTTTCTGCAAAATCAACATCCTCATCGAGGTGGGCGAAATCCAGGATGCCCTGCAGGAGCTGGATGATCTGGAGGCACAGGTGCAGGGAACGAAAATCACCTTTCTCCGGGGAAAAGCCCATGAGGCAGCCGGAAATCCGGAACAGGCCCGTGAGTCTTATCTGAAAGTTCTGGATATGAACGGGGATATGCAGCGGGAGACATTCTCGCCCGCGGATCTGGACGACCTGACCGGTACCTATTTCCGCCTTTACCATACGCTGCAGAAGCTGTACCGGGAAACAGAAAACAGCCAGTACCGGCATGATTCCATGAAGTATCTGC
>JAEDMR010000210.1 GCA_016302925.1 Bacillota bacterium | reverse complement strand
TTTCTCCTTTATTCGGGTGGACCGCATGGGCATTATCTGCTGAGATCAGGAAGCTGCCCGCCACCTGCCGCAGGTAGTCCTCTTCCCGCCACGCATCCGCATCTTCGGAAGCGGACTCCTGGCTGATCCTCCGCAGGGTATCCTTCAGGAAGGTCGATGCGGCGCCCTGCCGGCTTCCGCTTCCCACCTCCTCGTTGTCCAGCACGCAGTGGACGCAGACGTTTTCCGATCTGCTCGTCGGCAGATCTTCTTCATGCGCAGACCTGCCTGCCGCCAGAATACCACGCAGCGATCCGTAGGCACATTCCAGATCGTCCAGCCGCGGGCTGGAAATATACTCGCAGTCTGCACCCCAGATAGTTCCCTTCTGCCGGTTATATACGAATAAATCGGAAGAAACCACGGCCTCCGAAGAAACCCCCGCCGCCTCCGCCAGAATCGCCGGGAGAGCGGATTTTGCTCCGTCGGAACCAAAAAGCGGCAGCAGATCGGTCTGCGGGTTAAAGGTATACCCCTGGTTTGCTTCCCGGTTCATATGAATGGCCAGACTCGGAATCAGCACCAGATCCCGGTCCACATGGACCGGAACGGTCCGAAGCGTCGTCTGCCCGTCCCGGGTTTCCCGCACCACCAGCCGTCCCGCCACAGAAAGAGGCCGATCCAGCCAGGTAGACAGGATCATGCCGCCGTATTTTTCCGTATTGAGCCGGGTATAGCAGCCCTCCGACCCCAGTGCAGGGTTTTCTTTCACCCGCAGTGACGGCGAATCGCTGTGGCTGGCAATGATCTGAAAGCCCCGGAAGCTCCGGTTTTCCGGCATGCGAAATGCGATCAGTGAAGAATCATTGCGGGTTACATAATAGGCGCCGCCCGGCTGCAGCTTCCATGGGTTCTGTTCCTGCAGGCGCTGAAATCCGGCTGCCTCCAGATCCTTTTTCATGGTCTCGATCACCTGGTAGCTGCATGGGCTCTTCTCGATAAAATCGAGCAATGCTTGTGCATTCTTCTGAAACATGTTTTCCTCCTGTTTTTCACCTATTCCGTCAGGTACGCCTTCAGCAGCTCGTAGGTGTTTTCGATGCCCTGCACATGGGTCCGCTCATAGCCGTGGGAGGCGTAAACCCCCGGCCCGATGACGCTGTGGCGCAGATTGTGGCCTGCTTTCAGCGTCACGTCCACGTCGGAAGCGTAATACGGGTATACGTCCACCGCAAACTGAAGCTTGTGTTCCTGGGCCAGCTGAACCAGGCGGGTGGTCAGATCGTAATCGTATGGTCCCACCGAGTCCTTGGCGCAGATGGAAACCATGGTCTCATCGCACTTCAGACCTTTGCCCACGCAGCCCATGTCCACAGAGATCATCTCAGCTACATCTTCCGGAATGTCTGCCGCGCCGCCGTGTCCCACCTCTTCATAGGATGTGAAATCCAGGTAGACTCTGCGTTTCGGCTTGGTGCCGGTTTCATAGAAGTAACGTGCCAGCCCCAGCAGGATTCCGCTGCAAAGCTTGTCGTCCAGGAACCGGCTCTTGAGAAATCCGCTTTCGGTCAGCACTGTCCGCGGGTCGCAGGTCACGAAATCGCCGTTCATGATGCCCAGCTTTTCCACGTCTTCCGCCGTCTTTACCAGTTCGTCCAGCACCAGTTCCACCGTGTCGAAGGTCCGCAGGGTCTCGCTGTACTTGCCGTTGACATGAATGGAAGCGTCAATCAGCTGAATGGTGCCGCTGTATTTCCTTCCGTCCCGGGTGTGAACCGTGCAGTTCTCGCACTCCACGTTGTTGGCATTGAGACCGCCCACATTGGACAGCATCAGATGCCCGTCGGCTTTGATTTCCCGTACCATGGCACCCAGCGTGTCGAAATGGGATGCCAGAAGGATTGCTTCTCCGTCCTGTCCGCTGCCTCCGCCCAGGTCCGCGATCACGCCCTTTTTCTTCGTAATCACCGGGTGGTAGCCCATGTCTTCCAGCTCTTTCTTCACAAAATCCGCCGCCTCTGCGGTGTATCCCGACGGGCTGGGGATTGCCAGCAGACGCTTCACGCTGTCTAAAATATATTCCATCCTGTTTGTGTTCGTGGTCATGCTCATTTCTAAACTCCTCTCCGCTTCTGCCTTACGGCTGGTTCTACGGATATTGTAACACCACAGGAAACCCCGCGCCACTGGATTTGCAATTTTTTCTTGACTTTTTTCGAAATGGCGGGATATGATATTGTCACAGCGTGTTGCAGAACTGCGTAAATCCGGCTCTCTGCGATACGCTTTTTTATTTCTAACTGTATCAATACACAAAAGAATGCGTGTAGCCCGGGCGGCATAAATCCAGCTTCCTATGACTGCACGCATTTTTCTTTTCAGAAGGTATTATCCAATGGACCAAAGAACAAACACATTTCTGGAAACAGAAAAAATCAGCAGGCTGATGCGGAAATATTCCGTTCCCTGCATCATTTCCCTGCTGGTGGCGGCATTGTATAACATCGCAGACCAGATTTTTATCGCCAACGCCGATTATCTGGGATCCTACGGCAATGCGGCTAATACCGTCGTCTTCCCGCTTACCATTGTGGCACTTTCCATCGCCGTCATGATCGGCGACGGCTGCTGCGCCTTCGTCAGCATCAGCCTGGGGGCAGGAAAAACAGAGGATGCCGGTCGAAGCGTGGGAAATGCGGTACTGCTCTGCGTGTTCTGCAGTATCGTTCTGACAGCGGCATACCTGCTTTTCATGGAGCCGATTCTGACCCTCTTCGACGGCAAGGTAAATGAAGAGACCTACGCCTGCGCCAGAGAATACTTTTTCTGAATCGCCCTGGGTATTCCCTTCTAGATGTTCGGTCAGGCCATGAATCCCATCATCCGCTCCGACGGCAGTCCGAAAGTCGCCATGGCGGCCGTGCAGAATATGTGTACGAAATACGGCGCCATGGATGCTGTATTCGGCCAGCCGGAGTATGCGCAGATTCCCCTTGCTGTACTGGGGATCGTCATGAAATTCTTCCAGATTGCCATTTCCATTGCAGTGGGCATGGCCGCCGGATGCATTCCGGTGGTCGGATATAATATCGGTGCCAAACGAAAGGACCGGCACGGACCCTGTTCACCTGTCTGCTTCTGGCAGAGGCCATCGTCGGCGCGGCAGCTCTGATCATCGTGGAATGTTTCCCAACGCAGCTTATCGGTATTTTCGGGGCTGGCAACGAAAGCGCCTACTATACAGAGTTCGCGGTCAGGAGCTTTCGTACCTATCTGTGCATGATGGTGCTGGCGACGATGAACAAAGGAACCTTCATCTATCTGCAGGCTCTGGGCAAAGCCGTGGAGTCCACCATTATTTCCCTGACCCGTGAAGTCATCTTCGGTGTGGCTCTGCCGATCATTCTCCCGATCTTCTTTGGACTGGACGGACTGCTTTACTCGTTTCCGGCAGCAGATATCCTGACATTTCTCATTACAATCGTAATCATCCGTCAGACCTATGGTGACCTGCGGGATGATGATCAGCAGGAAGTGGCTGGCTGACGCAGAGGGAAGGAT
>JAEDMR010000209.1 GCA_016302925.1 Bacillota bacterium | reverse complement strand
AGCCGTGCGCCTTCTTCGAGAGGCAGCGCCAGCTGGGCGGGACCCATGGGAAGTACGCCGAAGCCGGCACGGCTGACCGAAAGGCCGGTGTTTCCCAGCAGGACCTGGGGAACCGGAGCCCGCAGGGCTCCGTCCGGCAGGCTCGTGTTCCGCAGGGCTCCGTCCGTCTGATCTCTTCCCGGCAGGTCCTGCGATATCGGAGCGATATGCAAAGGTTTCGTGTCGTTCATGTGAATCCTTTCTTCTTTTTAAAAGACTTTTCTTTTCTATTATAATCGGTTATAATGAAGATGTAAAACCATTTATATTATGGTTCAAGTTGTATGCGTTTGTTTGAAATTGTTATTTTGAGTGAGGTAGAACGTGTCAGGAGAGTTACATAGAATCGAATCCCAGGAGGGGTTTGAAGTATTTCGTCATGCCTACCGGGCGGCAATCAAAGAAGTCCGGACGAAAATAGAAATCCTGAGTGAGGATTTTGCGGTGCGTCATGACTATAACCCGATCCACCACATGGAACGTCGACTGAAAATTCCCGCCAGCATCGAAGAGAAGCTGGAACGTCTGGGAAAGGAAGTGTCCATCGAATCGGCCAAGGACAATATCTTTGATATCGCCGGAATCCGGGTGGTCTGCAATTTCGTGGAGGATGTATATACACTGGCAGATATGCTCATCGCCCAGAACGATGTGAAGCTGATCACGAAGAAGGACTACATCGAAAATCCGAAGCCCAACGGATACCGGAGCCTGCACCTGGTGATTTCTGTACCGGTGTTTTTACTGGATGGCCGGGAAGAAGTGCCGGTGGAGGTCCAGATTCGGACCGTTGCCATGGATTTCTGGGCCAGCCTGGAGCACAATCTCAGATATAAAAAGACCAAGGAAATCCCGGCCCGCATCGATATCGAACTGAAGGCCTGTGCGGAAGTCAGCGCCACGCTGGATAAGCGGATGCAGAAAATATTTAACGAACTGAATACCATAGAATAAGAGCAAACAGAACAGGAACGATGCAGGAGTGAATCAGATGAGCAAAACAGGAAACAACATAGAAGAAAAGATTCAGGAAATCATTGACGAGGTGGTGAATGTGCAGCTGGCTCTCCATGGAGGCAGCGCATCGCTGACTTCCTATGAAGACGGCGTGGCCTGGGTGAAATTCCACGGAGCCTGCGCCGGGTGCATGGCATCTTCCGACACGCTGGAAATGGTAGTGAAGGAGTCCATCATGGGCAAGCTGCCGGAGGTGAAGGACGTCATGTTGGATAACACGGTCAGCGAAGATCTGCTGGATATGGCCCGCAAAATCCTCAACGGTGGAATTCCGCGGGAGGAAAAGTGATGGTCGGCTTCCACGGCATGCCCGGCGGTCCGGGAAAAGGCAGAGACGGGCGGATGAAGGTGGCATTCCGGTACTGCGGCGGCTGCAATCCGCGGTATGACCGGGGCGCACTGGTGAAACAGCTGACCGAAAAGCATCCGGAGTGGGATGCGGAGATTGCGGCAGAAGGAACCTGCTATGATCTGCTGATTGTGGTAGGAGGATGCAGCAGCTGCTGTGCGGCCTGGGAGCAGTTTACGGCGGACCGGGTGGTGAAGGTCTGGACGGATGTGGAGGATTTACCCGACGAATCATTCCGTCTTGCATAATCTAAAAAAAAGAAAAAGAGCGGCATGTGCCGGAATATAACGACTATTTCGCGGGCAATGTGTTTGCACTGGAGTATTACATGAACAGTGCAATCCACTTCACCCTTACCCTTGAGGATGGCACCGAGCTTGTCGTCAGGGTGGCAGAGACCGCAGATGGGACTGTATACCTGAACGCATGGGAAAATGAGGTCGTTTACCACATCACGGCAAAGGATCTGGCAAATCTGAAAGAGAAAATCTCTCTGGAAAATCAGCTGTAAATACACACATTTCCTCATATCAGCATATTCTATACTACAACTGAATATGTTTTAGATTCAAAAAATTTAAGAAAGTTGCAGGTGAATGATATGGGAAATAATTGTGGTCTGTTAGGCGACAGAGACAGAGAGTGCGGAGGCATCGATACCAGCTTACTGTTCTTTTTCTTGCTGCTGGTAGTCATTTTCTGTAATTGCTCCAGATAGCCCGGCGCTTATGGAGAATGTACAGCCGCTGAAATAACATGACGAAACGGACGGCCGTCCCCCGGGACGGCCGTCTATTTTATGTGCGCTGATTGCGTTGTCGTCTATTGCCCGTTAAGGTCAGCACATTTCCCGGAAAGAATAGGAAGAGGCTTTATGGATTTTACTCTGCCGGGTAATTGCGGCAGGCACCTCCGAAGCATATAGTGATGGTGTACCCGGCAGGGCCGGGGAAAACTTTATATTCTGAACGCAAAGCATCAGAAAAAATGAAAAAGGAGGAAAAAATAATGGGTAAAAAGATTCCAATGTGGCAGTGTCTCGTGATCATACTGGTCATGCTGGCATTTCTCTTATGGGAAATCGTTGTCTGCCAGGACGGTGAAGGCCATCTTGCACTCATCCGTGCTGCCATTTTTGCAGCCATCATAGCCGTAGCCAACGGCTGGAAATGGACCTTCCTGGAACAGGGTATCATCGCGGCCATCAGCCGCTCCATGCAGGCAATGCTGATTCTGATGATGGTAGGCCTTCTGATCGGCTCCTGGATTCCGGGCGGCGTGATTCCTTCCATATTCGATCACATTCGGCACATGGTATGGACCACCGGTCCGTCCCTGATGGGCGGTGTGATCCTGGGCGTAATATGCATGGCATTCCAGGGGATCGTGGATCCGAAAGCCTACATGCTCACCCTGAACTACGGATTTGTATCAGAAAATGTCAATCCGGATCTGGTAGAGCTGCTGTCCGGCGGCGGCATGCAGAACATGATGTGGACCATTTTCCTGATCATGTGCGCCATGGTCTTCGGCGGTATCGTGGACTGCACAGGCGTCATGTGCTCCTTCGCCGGCGTGCTGATGAAGGTCGCAAGGGGAACCAGAGGCGGTCTGGTCTGCATGACCATCTTCTCCTGCATCTTCGTCAATGCCGTCTGCTGTGACCAGTACCTGGCCATCATTCTGCCGGGCAGAATGTTCAAGGAATCCTTCGAGGATATGCGCCTGAAACCGAAGAACCTTTCCAGATGTCTGGAAGATGCGGGAACCATCACATCCCAGTTCTTCCCGTGGAACACCTGCGGCGCCACCATGCGGACCTTCCTGGGTGTCAATCAGTGGGGCGCAGGCGGCTATGCACCGTATGCCATTCTGAACTGGCTGAATCCGCTGATATCCATTTTCTACGGCTTCACCGGCATCTCCATGGAGAAGATGACAGAAGAAGAATATCAGAAAGTGCTGGAAGAAAGAGAAGCAGAAAAGCTGGCCGCTCTGAAGGCGTTGGAAGCATAATCATAAGCCCATAATAAAGTTCTCGCATTCGGAGGCAGGCAGAACATGCAGGCCTCCGGATGCATATTTGATATTTCCGAACATTTCCCTGAAAAATAAACGAAAGTTTAGGCAGGTTTATACTTTCGGG
>JAEDMR010000208.1 GCA_016302925.1 Bacillota bacterium | reverse complement strand
GTGATTCCAGCCGATGTGAGGAATCTTGTAATCCGAAGGCACTACGCCTTTCATGGAGACCACCCGGCCCGGAACCAGTCCCAGTCCCGGATGAATGCCGTATTCTTCGCCTTCCTCAAACAGAAGCTGCATGCCCAGACAGATGCCCATCAGGGGTTTGCCGCTGCGGGCCTCAGAAATGACCACCTGATCCAGACCGTTTTCCCGCAGCTTATCCGCCGCATCACCGAACGCGCCCACGCCGGGCAGAAGGATTTTGTCGGAGGCACGGAGGACTGCCGGCTCACCGGTGACGGTGACGTCTGCACCGATGGATTTCAGAGAACTCTGGAGGGAAAAGAGGTTTCCCACGCCGTAATCTACGATGGCAATCATGCTACAGCACCCCCTTGGTGGACGGGATTCGGCCGGCCTGAGAAGGGTCCATGGAAACCGCCTGTTTCATGGTGCGGCCGAATGCCTTGAAGGCTCCCTCGATGATGTGATGGGAGTTGGTGCCTGCCAGCTGACGCAGGTGCAGAGTCATGCCGGCTTTCCGGATGAAGGCAAGGAAAAATTCCTCGGTCAGCTGGGTATCAAATGTCCCGACTTTTTCGGTTGGAATGTCCAGAGAGTATCCCAGACAGCTTCTGCCGGAGATGTCGGCGGCACAGAGAATCAGGGCTTCATCCATGGGCAGGATGATATGGCCGTAGCGGGTAATGCCTGCCATGTCGCCCAGGGCCTCGGCAAAGGCCATGCCCAGGCAGATGCCGATGTCTTCTGTGGTGTGGTGATCGTCAACCTCTGTATCGCCGGAGCAGGTGACTTCCAGATCGAAGCTGCCGTGACGGGCAAACAGAGTCAGCATATGATCCAGAAAGCCCACACCGGTGTCGACGAAGCTGATGCCGCTGCCGTCCAGATTCAGCTTCAGGGTAATCTTTGTTTCGTTGGTATTTCGAATGATTTCACTGGTTCTCATGGTTGTACCTCTCTGATGATTTCTCGGATTTTTTCTATGAGTGTTTCCATCTCTTCCCGGGTGCCGATGGTGATCCGGTTGAAGTCTGCGATCCGCGGCTTTTCGAAGTGACGGATCAGAATACCTTTTGCCTTCAGCTTCTGATAGACTTCCATGCCGCTGAGACCGGCCGCCCTGGCAAACAGAAAGTTTGCCGCAGAAGGAAGTACCGTAAAGCCCAGCTCCTCCAGCGCTGCTTTCGTCCAGCTGCGGGTTTCCATGATCCGGCTGCAGTTCTCGGAAAAATAGTCATCCGACGCCAATGCTGCAATGCCGGCGGCATTGGTCAGGCGATTGATGTTATATGGATTGGTGGAAAACTTGATGGTTTCCAGGTCCTGAATCAGAGGAGCTTGTGCGAAAGCAAATCCGAGGCGGGCCCCCGCCATGGAACGGGATTTGCTGAAGGTCTGGACGATTAACAGATTTTCGTACTGACGGATCAGCGGAAGGGCGGACTGGGCACCGAAATCTACATAAGCCTCGTCAATGAGGACCACTTTATCCGGGTTTGCTTTCAAAATCCCCTCGATCTGCTTCGGACTCAGAGTCAGACCGGTCGGTGCATTGGGGTTGGCGATGCAGATCATGCCGCCGTCTGCACCCAGACTGCAGTAGTCAGCCGGCTGAATGGAGAAGTCCTCATGCAGAGGGATCTGCACGGCTTCAATGTGATGCAGATCAGAAAAAACCGGATAGAAACCATAGCTGATATCCGGATACCAGGCTTTTCTCCCGGAGCCCGGTTCGCCGCCGGCGAAGGCCAGAAAGGCGAAATTCAGAATATCGTCGGATCCGTTGGAAAGGAATACGTTTTCCGGTTCCACACCATACCGTGACGCCAGGGATGCCTTCAGTTCCCGGCCTTCCGGATCGGAATACAGCCGAAGATTTGCAGCTTCCTGCGGGTTGACTGCAGCCAGCACCTGGGGTGAAGGCGGGTAAGGGGATTCGTTGGTGTTCAGTTTAATGTATTTTTTGTCCTGCGGCTGCTCGCCGGGGGTGTAAGGTGCCAGACCGGAGAGGGCAGGGTTCATAAATTTGCTCATGGATCGTCTTTCCTTTTCTGCTTTCGAGTTGATTTTTATTTCCCGCACCTTTTTTATTTCCCGCACCGTACGGTGATGCTTCGTGCGTGTGCACTGAGTCCTTCGGATTCCGCGAAGGCGGCCACATCCTCTGCCACCTGCTTCAGTGCATCCAGCGTGTAGTAGCTGTACTGATACTTCTTCACGAAGTCATCCACAGACAGCGGGCTGGAAAAGCGGGCGGTGCCGCTGGTCGGCAGGGTGTGATTCGGTCCGGCAAAATAGTCGCCCAGGGCTTCCGGACAGTTTTTCCCGAGAAACACGGATCCGGCATGGCGGATCTCATCCAGATAGTCGAACGGATTGTCCACGCAGAGCTCTAGGTGCTCCGGTGCGATCTCATTGGCAATTTCAATGGCGACGTGGAGATCGTCGGCGACGATGATTTTGCCGTAGTCATCGATGGATGCCCGGGCAATTTCTTCCCGCGGCAGCAGGGAAAGCTGCCGTTCCAGTTCTGCGCTGACGGCTTCTGCCAGAGTCTGGGAATCGGTTACCAGCACAGCGCTGGCCATCTTGTCGTGTTCCGCCTGGCTCAGCATATCAGCAGCCACATATTCCGGATTGCAGGTGCCGTCGGCCACCACCAGGATTTCGCTTGGGCCGGCGATCATGTCGATAGCCACCTGACCGAAGACCTGCTTCTTGGCCTCTGCTACATAGGCATTTCCCGGACCGGTGATCTTATCCACTCTCGGAATGGTTTCCGTTCCGAACGCAAGCGCAGCGATGGCCTGTGCACCGCCCACCTTGAAGATGCGGGTCACGCCGGCGATTCTTGCAGCGGCTAAAATGACAGGGTTTACCGTTCCGCCTTTGGACGGAGTTACCATGACAATTTCCTTCACCCCTGCAATCTTGGCCGGAATGGCGTTCATCAGCACGGAGGAAGGGTAGGCTGCTGTACCGCCGGGTACATAGAGGCCTGCCTTGTCAAGCGGAACCACTTTCTGTCCCATGAGGACGCCGGGACGGTCATCGGTATTGACGATGAAGCTGTTTCTGACCTGCTTTTCATGGAAAGCGCGGATGTTGGCCGCTGCCCGCTCCATGACACCCACCAGCTTCGGCCCCACTGCTTCAAAAGCCGCTTCGAATTCCGCTTCGCTGACTTCCAGGGTAAATCCGTCTGCGGCAGATGCGCCGTCAAACTTTTCGCAGTACCGCAGCAGGGCTGCGTCTCCGTTTTCTTTCACATCGGCCAGAATGCCTGCCACCACATCTTCCACGTTGGTCTTTTCACTGACCCGGGCAAAGATTTCGCTGTTAGGCACCTGTCCGTATTTCATGATCTTAATCATTCTTTATATTCCTCCGTATTTTCTTTACGATTGATTCGATTTCCTTATTCTTGAATTTAAAGCTGACCTTGTTGGCGATGAGCCGGGCGCTGATAGGAACGATCTCCTCCATCACCTCCAGGTTGTTTTCCCTCAGAGTGGTACCGGTTTCCACAATATCCAC
>JAEDMR010000207.1 GCA_016302925.1 Bacillota bacterium | reverse complement strand
AGGAGGCCGCTTCGGAATCTGCAGAAACATGGCGGGAAGAGGACTATCTGCGGCAGGTGGCAGGAGGCTTCCTGATCTCAGCAGATAATGCCCATGCGGTCCACCCGAATAAAGGAGAAAAAGCCGATCCGGTGAACCGGCCCCGCATGAACGAAGGCGTGGTCGTAAAGTTCAGCGGAAATCAGAGCTATACTTCCGATGGTCTGTCTGCCGCGGTGCTGCGCTGCCTCTGCGAGAAGGCAGACGTACCGGTACAGGTATTTACCAACCGGTCCGACGCACCGGGCGGCTCTACTCTGGGAAATATCTCCACGGCACAGGTACCGGTCTGCTCGGTGGATATCGGTCTGCCGCAGCTGGCCATGCACTCAGCCTATGAGACGGCTGGCGTGAAGGATATCACCTGGCTCATCCGGCTGGCGGAAACCTTCTTCACCTCTACGGTGGAAGTGACAGCGGACGGCAGGCTGTCCATCCGGTGACAGAAGTGAGAAAGAAGACACTGGATATTCATCGCCCTGCATGATATAATGACAGAGAAAGGGAAATCCCCCGGCGAACACATTTTGCGAAGAAAAAAAGGAGACAATATATGGGAGGCTTTTTTGGCGTTGCATCACAGGACGACTGTGTATTTGACTTATATTTCGGTACGGACTATCAGACCCATCTGGGGCCCCGCCGCGGCGGTATGGCGGTCTATGACAGAGAGAATGGCTTTGACCGGGCGATTCACAACATAGAAAACGCTTCCTTCCGGAGCAAGTTCGGCAAGGAAATGCAGCAGATGAAGGGACAGTACGGTATTGGCTGTATTTCGGACTACGAATCCCAGCCGCTGATCATCCGTTCACATCACGGCACCTATGCGCTGACCACCGTAGGAAAGATCAATAATACGGAGCAGCTGGTGCAGGGGCTGTTTGATAACGGTCACGGACATTTCCAGGAGATGTCCGGCGGAGAGATCAACGCCACAGAGCTGGTGGCTGCCCTGATCAACCAGAAGGGAAATCTGATTGAAGGGATTCACTATGCGCAGGAAATGATCGACGGCTCCATGTCCATCCTGCTGATGAATCAGGCGGGTATTTACGCTGCCCGGGATATTGTGGGAAGAACACCTGTGACGGTGGGAAAAAAGAAAGACGGATTCTGCGTCAGCTTTGAGAGCTTCGCGTACCGGAATCTGCAGTATGAAGATTATAAAGAACTGGGGCCCGGTGAAATTGCGGTGATTACGGAAAGAAACTGCGTCACGCTGCTGGATCCGGGCGATGACATGAAGATCTGCACCTTCCTCTGGGTGTACTATGGCTTCCCCGCCACGTCCTATGAGGGCATTACCGTGGAGAGAATGCGCAATCGCACCGGAGAGAACATGGCAAAGCGGGATGCGGAGAAAGGGGATGTGGAGGCAGACATCGTAGCGGGCGTTCCGGAATCCGGTATCGCAGCTGCAGTGGGCTATGCCAATGCGTCCCATGTGCCGTATGCCCGTCCGTTTATCAAATATACGCCGACCTGGATGCGTTCCTTCATGCCGCCGGTACAGTCCAAGCGTGATCTCATCGCCAAGATGAAATTGCTGACGGTGGATGAACTGATTCGGGATAAGCGCATCGTTCTCATCGATGACTCCATTGTAAGGGGAACCCAGCTTCGCGAGACGGCAGAGTACCTGTTTGAAATCGGTGCCAAAGAGCTGCATATACGGCCGGCTTGTCCTCCAATCATGTTCGGCTGTCGTTACATCAATTTCTCCCGTTCCAAATCGGAAATGGATCTGATCAGCCGACGTGTCATCCACCGGCTGGAAAACGGCAGGGAGACCAGTGAAATTCTGGCAGAATATGCAGATCCGAACACCGAGAAATATGAACGTATGGTAGAAGAAATCCGGAAGGAAATGGGCTTCACCACCCTGCGGTTCTGCCGCCTGGATGATATGATTGAAGCCACCGGGCTGCCGAAAGAAAAACTTTGTACGTACTGCTGGGACGGCAGAGAATAAACGAAAAAGATCAGGTAGGCGGCTTTCTCCGGAAGGCCGCCTTTCCTGCGAGAGGAATAGAAATGATTCAGGATATTTATCCACATATATATCATAACGAATATCGGCCTGCCGCACCGCAGCCGGACAGCTTCCTGCTGTTCTACGACGAGGGGTGCGTGCTGGCGTCGGTGAAGGGAGACAAGACGGTCAGCCGTGATCTCAGAATCAAGGGAGGACCGCCGACAAAAGAAGAGGTGACTGCAAGAGAAGGAAAACCGGTCTGACCTATCCAAGGTTCCGTCACCTTGGCGCCAACGCGGCGGCTATGGCAGAAAATGCGGTTTATCTGTTTACCGTCGACGACACCGCCTATTTCCTGACACTGGACCGGCCGAAGCTCAATGCGTCGGCAGCGGAGCAGTTTTCCATGATCAGCACAGGAATCTTCCGGGAAGCAGAACCGCAGTATCAGGCATTTGCGGGAATTACGGGCCAGCAGCTGAAAAACTGGTATGACAGCAGCCGGTACTGCGGCCGCTGCGGCAGTGAACTTCGGCATGCAGAAAAAGAGCGGATGCTGCAGTGCCCTGTCTGCGGCCACACGGTATATCCGAAAATTTCACCGGCAGTCATCGTGGCTGTAACCGACGGAAACCGGCTGCTGCTGACGAAATACAGCGGCAGAGCCTACAAGCGCTACGCGCTGATTGCCGGATTCACCGAGATCGGAGAAACAGTGGAGGAGACGGTCCGCCGGGAAGTCATGGAGGAAGTGGGCCTGAAGGTGAAAAACATCCGCTACTATAAGAGTCAGCCCTGGTCCTTCAGCGAAACCCTGCTGATGGGATTCTTCTGCGACCTGGACGGCTCCGATGAGATCCGGCTGGACACGGAAGAACTGTCTGTGGGGGTCTGGATGGAACGAGAAGAGATTCCGGAGCATTCCGCCAGGATCAGCCTGACCGGTGAGATGATCGAACGGTTCCGGGCCGGATTCGAATAACAGATTCAAAGAAGTGAAGCAGGAGGTGTGTTATGCCGTTTCAGATCGTACATAATGACATTACGAAAATGCATACCGATGCCATCGTCAATGCGGCCAATTCCAGACTGCAGGCGGGAGGCGGTGTCTGCGGTGCCATTTTTGCTGCGGCAGGGGACAGAAGGCTGCAGGAGGAATGTAACCGGAAAAGCCCATGTCCCACGGGAAGTGCGGTTATCACCGGGGGCTATGGTCTCTTCGCAAAATATATCGTCCATGCTGTTGGTCCCATCTGGCAGAGCGGCAGTCAAGGGGAGGAAACACTTCTGCGGAGCGCCTATCTGACTTCTCTGAAGCTGGCAGCGGAAAAAGGCTGCCGGTCTATTTCCTTTCCGCTGATTTCGGCCGGTATCTACGGCTATCCCAAGGAGCAGGCGCTGCAGGTGGCAGTGAGTGTCTTCAGCCAGTTTCTCATGGAACAGGACGACGGAGAAGAGATGAATATATATCTGGTGGTCTTCGACCGGAGCGCCGTATCTCTGAGTGAGAAGCTGTTTCAGGAGATCCGCCATTACATCGATACGTTCCATGATGAAGAGGAAA
>JAEDMR010000206.1 GCA_016302925.1 Bacillota bacterium | reverse complement strand
ATACATCCAGCGCTGCATACTGAAGCTCACAGTCTTCCAGTGTCAGCGCTTTTTCATCGATAAATTCCGGGTGAGGCATGGATTCTTTTCGGAAAAATGCCTGGCAGCAGGATTTCCAGTAAGCCACCAGCTCCGGTGATTTCACGTCCACCGGACAGGTGATGCAGGAAAAGATTTCTTCTTTCGTCGCCTTCTTCGGCACCGGTTTCATTTCCTGATAAAGCACCATGGCTTCCCACATGTCTTCTCTACTGAAGCCTTCCACCTCCGGCAGGTCCTCCCAGGTTTCCAGCAGTTCCTGCAGCGGATATTCTGAGGACAAGGCATCCTGCGGGAATGGAATGGTCAGATGGGTCACCGGCGGTGTTTCTTCCCGCAGGCACTCTTCAATCAGCTCCGGTGTATCCATGGTCAGCACATAGCCCACATCATATTTTCCGTACCGGCCTGCACGGCCTGCGATCTGCTTCACTTCACTGACCTGCAGCCTTCGGGTGGAAACGCCGTCATATTTCTTGGTCTTGCAGAAGATGACTCTGCGGATCGGCAGGGAAACACCCATGCCGATGGCATCAGTTGCCACCACCACGGTGGTTTTTCCTTCTGCGAATTTCCGTACTTCTTCCCTTCTGGATGGAGGCGGCAGTGCTCCGTACACCACGCTTGCCTGTACACCTTTCTCTTCCAGTTCTGCCGCAATCCGAAGCACTTCCCGTCTGGAGAAGGTGATCAGGGCATCGCCCGGTTCCACCTGGGACAGATCCTCAAAGGTGCCGGCAAATTCCAGCGGTGTCAGTCGCTCATGGTGAATCACTTCATAACGGCTTCCGGTATTTTCTATCAGGCTTTCGATGATGGATAGTCCCTCCGGCGCAGTGCAGATATGCATTTCATCGGTGTCGATGGACAGAATTGCTCTGGTCCAGTGGCTGCCCCGCTCTCTGTCCGCCACCAGGTGAGCTTCGTCAATGACCACCACATCGTAATGCTGGTGGTAATCACACATCTCGATGGTAGACGCCACCTTATTGCTGAACGGGATGTCTATTTTTTCTTCGCCGGTCAGCAGGGAGCATGGAACACCCTGCTCGTTCAGTGTGTCGAAAACTTCCAGTGCCAGCAGCCGCAGCGGCCCCAGATACGCTCCTTTATCAGCTCGTTTCAGTGCCTGCAGGGCGGCATATGTCTTCCCGCTGTTGGTCAGGCCTACATGGATATAGACCCGTCGGTACATGTCTTTCGCCTGTTCGATCATTTCCATGCCGCCGTAAGAAAGAAGCAGGTTCCGCATGGCATCGGTCCGTTCCTTCTGTTTCCGACGCATGGCTTCCACCTTGGCGAAATCCCGTTTGAAGTAAGGATCTTCTGCGATCATCTCCGCTTCGCTCTTCTTCCAGTAGTGGCGATTATCGTCTTTTCCCAGCCCCAGCTCGCAGCCTCTGCCTGCAGGCGGGAAGTGTTTCTTGATCAGAGAGTCAGTCAGTCGGTACTGGGCTGTCAGTTCCGCCCGGGAGAAATATTCCGCTCTCAGTCTCTTCTTTTTACTTCTGTGTCTGTTTCTCTTTTTTGCCATTGGTATATTCAGTCTTTCTGTTGATTTTTCTCGTGTTTTTAGTTTCTCCGCTGTCTCTGCAATCCATACCCACCACTTTATCTCGTTCTTCTATTTTAACAAAATTTTCCTTCACACACAAGGGGGAATCTGTTGCACACTGCGCCAAAGCGTGGTATGCTTTGTATAAGCATTTCAGAAAGGATTGAAACAAAGATTGTGACTATGTATATCAGACCAGCGAAACCTGAAGATATGGACCGAATCATGGAAATCTGCGATGCGGCCCGCAGCTTTATGAGAAAAAACGGGAATCATACCCAGTGGATTAACGGCTATCCCTCCCGTCAGCAGATGGCGCAGGACAGGCAGAACGGAAACAGCTATGTCTGGGCAGAAATTGGTTCCCGGGGAGATGAGATTTTGCGAGGCGTTTTCACCTTTATCCTCGGTGAAGATCCGACCTATACTGTCATCGAAGGCGGCACATGGCGAAACGCCGAGCCCTACGGCACCATACACCGCATGGGCAGTGACGGAACCAGGAGCGGATTCTTCCGGCAGGCACTTCAGTTCTGTCTGGAACAGACGGATAATATCCGCATCGATACCCATGCCGATAACCTGGTGATGCAGCATCTGGCAGAGCGGGAGGGCTTCATCCGGTGCGGCACCATCTATGTGGCGGATGGTTCACCGCGGATTGCATATCATTACGTAAAATAAGATCTCCTTCTCGCTGTACGGTATTGTTTTGTATTGGTTATTTACAGGAAGTCCAACCCTTCCCGCACATCCGCCTCCGTCAGAGTCATGAGTGCCTCATCCGCGAGGCTCTCCCCCGCCGGGTCTGCACCAGCCGGAGTTTCGCCGCCCAGCCGCGGATCGGCCGCCAGCCGGTTTGCCTGGCAGTTGATGATCTTCTCGAACGCATTCCGCACGGTGCGGCCGTTTCCGAAATTATCATCCCGCTCCGCATACATCCGGTCGAATGCCCCGCGAAGCAGCGTCTGCGCATCCTCTGCAAGCAGGTATCCGTTCTTTTTACACTGCATCAGAAAAATCTGCTCCATCTCTTCCCCCGTATAGTCCGGGAAATGCAGATATTTGTTAAACCGGGACCGCAGACCCGGATTGGCTTCGATAAACTTGTGCATCAGATCATCATAGCCCGCCACGATGACCACCAGCTCATCACGGTGATCCTCCATGGCCTTCAGAATGGTGGCAATACACTCCTTGCCGTAGCTGTCCTCTTCACTTTCCACCAGAGCATATGCTTCATCGATAAACAGGACGCCGCCGATGGCTTCCTTGATGACCTTGGCTGTCTGAATGGCAGTCTGTCCCAGGTAGCCGGCCACCAGACCGCTCCGGTCCACCTCCACCAGCTGACCCGTCTTCAGGATGCCGATCTGCTTGTAGAGCTTGGCCAGAAGACGGGCGACCGTTGTCTTTCCCGTCCCGGGATTCCCCGAAAACACCAGATGATAGGACACTTCTGCCGTTTTCAGTCCGCGGCTCTCCCGGAGCTTGCAGACCTTGATGAAGTTCATCAGGGTATGGATGTCTTTTTTCACCGCTTCCAGCCCCACCAGACTGTCCAGTTCCGCCAGCAGCTCCTCCAGGGTCTGCTCCGGTTCCGTCTTCTTCTCCGTCTCCTTCTCCCCAAAATCCGCTTTCCCGGCGTTTTTCGTCGGTTTCCCGGGCTCTTTTTCACACCCATAGGTGATGTTGGCGCCAAAGCGGTTGTAGACAAACTGACCTCCCGGCAGATCCCGCTCCATCACATCTTCCACATTCTTTTTGAATTCTTCGTAGAAGTCCAGGTGGATCATGCGTATCTCTTCAATCCGGTTGGCTTCCTCCGGTGTGCAGTCTCCATCCAGAAACGACACATCGGTCAGAAACGCAGCCAGGTCCATGATGTATTTCCGGCAGTCCGGTGCACCTGATTTCACATCCCCGGCCGTCATATAAACGAAACCCGCCGAAATGGTCGGATACGGCAGTGCCCGTGCCCGGACCATTTTTT
>JAEDMR010000205.1 GCA_016302925.1 Bacillota bacterium | reverse complement strand
GTGAGCCATATTGTTCTTTGCGATCATCAGCAGCCCGCTGGTATCCTTGTCGATGCGGTGGACGATGCCGGGCCGGATAACCCCGTTGATGGAAGAAAGCCTTTCACCACAGTGATACAGGACTGCGTTGACCAGCGTACCGGTGTAGTTTCCGGCAGCAGGATGCACCACCATGCCCCGTGGCTTGTTGACCACCAGCACGTCCTCATCTTCATAAACAATATCCAGTGGAATATTCTCCGGCTCCACCGAAAGATTCTCTGGCGGCGGCATGAGAAGATCCACCTGCTGGCCGGAAGAAACCTTGTATTTCTTCGAAGTGCAGGTTTGACCGTCTACGGTCACATTTCCCTTTTCAATCAGCTTCTGGATATAGCTTCGGGAACTTTCCGCCAATAGTAAAGAAAGCACCCGGTCAATCCTGGTGCCGTTGCTTTCTTCGTCAATAAAAAATGTATATTTTTCTGAATTCATGCGTTTACGTTTTCCTTTTCCTCTGCAGGACGGTCAAAAACAAAGGTGTACAGCACCAGAATGAAGCAGCCAGTGCAGATGGCAATGTCAGCTACGTTGAACACCGGGAAATGGATCAGCTTGAACTCAAACAGATCCGTCACATATCCCAGCATCACCCGGTCCAGCAGATTGCCTGCACCGCCGGAGATGATCATAATCATGGACAGCGGCAACGTCCAGTGGCGCTGCAGATGCTTCTCCATAAACCACACGGCGAAAATCAATGCAATAAGGGTCACAATCTGCAGAAACAGAGACATTCCTTCGAACAAATTAAATGCCGCACCGGTATTCCGCACATAGGTCAGGTGAAACACACCCTGAATGACGGGAATGGATTCACCCACATACATATGGCCTCTGACCATATACTTTACAAGCTGATCCACCAGAAGAATGCCCGCAATGAGTACATATCTTGCTTTTTTCATTTACTCCGAAAATTCCCCTTTATTTGATATTTACGATTGTTTTCGTCAGATCCTGCACTTCCGGCTCCGGTTTTTTCTCCGTCACAACCCGGGTATCGCTCATGGAACCTGCTTTCGGATCCGGCTGGCTGCTCTCAGCCACTTTCGTTTCTCCGGTCATCTGCTGCAGTCCGGCAATGGATGCCGGAAGAAAATCCCCCTCTAATTCTTCAAACAGGTCTGCACCCACGGAATCAATGCGCTCAAGTTCCATCTCCAGAATATTCCGGTATTTTTCACGTACACGTTCCACGCTTCTGCGCAGACGGTTTCCTTCATCGGTAAGACGGCCGATGGATTCCCTTGCTTCTCTGGTAACGGTGGCAGCCTCCAGCTCCGCATCCTTCAGGATGACCTGTGCCCGCCGTTCCGCACTGGCAGCAATGTCATTCATTAGTGCTTTGGCAGCTTCCAGTGTTTCCAGAACAGTCCCCTCCGTAGAAACATGCCGGTCCACCTGACCCTGTGCCTTTTCCAGCTCCAGCTTCAGCTGCCGGTTTTCTTTCAGCAGTTTTTCCATATCCAGAATAATCAGATCCAGAAAGTCATCCACTTCATCCTCTTTATATCCTCTGACACCTCTGGAAAATACTTTGTTTTCAATATCGGTTGGTGTAATCATCTCGGCTTCGTCCCCTCCTAAAGAATGATTCGAATCATCAGATTCGCAGCAATCTGCACCAGAAAGAAAGCCAGCATTACGGAAAAGTCGAACATTCCCGTATTAAACCGGCTCAGAAGCTGCCTGCACGGTGCTACCACCGGCTCGGTCAGCCTGATGCAGAATAAGTTGATCTTTCCCAGCATTCCGTATGAATTCGGCTGAATCCAGCTGAAAATTACACGCAGAAGCATCAGAAACGTAAGCAGTTCCGCAAACCAGTATATGGCCTGGGCAAGTACAATTTTCATCGTTTCATTTCCTCCGTTATCTCCACGGGCTCTTATTTGCTCCGAAATCAAAGCCGCCCCGGTCTTCCTGACTGGCTGCGATGTCCACACTTTCCGGTGCAAAGATAAAGATGTTGTTTGCGATCTTCTGTACGCTGCCGTTCAGGGCATAGGTGGCGCCGCTGAGAAAATCGAAGATCTTCTTCGCCGTTTCTGTTTCGATCTTTTCCAGATTGATGATGATCGGCCGACGGCCTTTCAGACCGTCTACCAGCTTCGGACACTCATCGAAGCTCTTCGGTTCGATCAGTACCAGCTTAAAGGCGTTGGTACTTGCCACCGAAATACGTCTTTCAATGGGAACCGCTTTGGCCGCATCCGAAGGCTTGCTGAATTCCGCAGGTGCCTTTCTGACAGACGCCCCTGAATAACTGCTCTCACGGGAGCCTTCCCGCATCATTTTTTCCTTGGCAGCCTGCACTTCATCTTCCGTGATACCTTCTTCCTCGACCTCTTCGATGCCAATAAATTTCTTTAATGAATCAAATGCACTCATAATATCCTCCCCACACACCTGTGTTATTTCTTTGAATAATCTCTTGCTCCGAAAATGGAAGTTCCCACGCGGATCAAATTGGATCCTTCCTCAATGGCCACCTCAAAATCGCCGGACATGCCCATGGACAGATATTTGAAATCCAGATTCGGATGGGAAATCTTCCCGAACTGATCATACTGCTTCTTCACTGCTGCGAAGTACACTCTGGCGTCTTCCGGATTTTCCTCAAACGGTGCGATGCACATGAGTCCCCGGATCCGCACATGAGGACAGGTATCCAGAATCTCATGAAGCAGCTGCTCCGTCTCGTCGGTGGTGATGCCGAACTTGCTCTCTTCTCTGGCGGAATTGACCTGTATCAGAATATCCATGGTCAGGCCGTGCTGCGCCGCCCGTTTATCGATTTCCTGGGCCAGATGCAGGGAATCCACCGAGTGGATCATGGAAACCTTATCAATGATATACTTCACCTTATTGGTCTGCAGATGCCCGATCAGGTGCCAGCGTACCGGCTTCACATGTTCATATTTGTCCATGATTTCCTGCACCTTATTCTCGCCGATATCGGTGATGCCGCAGTCGATGGCCTCATTGATTTCGTCCACGGTATGCAGCTTGGTCACTGCCACCAGCAGCACATCCTCTCCGCTGCGTCCGCTGCGGACTGCTGCTGCGTCTTTCAGACTCCTGATATGTTCTATGTTTTCTCTGATAGACAATTGAATCACTCCTCTTTTTCAGCCGCAGCGTCTTTTTCTGCCTTTCCGGCATCCTTTTCTGCATCCGGCCGTAATATTTCATCGTAATTGCTTACGGTTTCTGTCGTTTTTCCCTCCACGTCGTAGAAATAATTCTTCTCCACCACCGTGACATTTCCATTCTGATCCAGAATCTGAACCGGGGTGAAGTTGTAGTTGCCCAGCTTGTCCACCACATAGACACCTTTCTGTCCGTCTTTTTCCACGATGCTGTCTGTTTCCAGCAGAATTCCGCTGGTATTGGCTGTAATCAGACCGCATTTCCGGATCCGGTACCGGTCAAAATCCCGGTAATACCGGTTGCAGGACAGAATGACTCTGGACACGTCGCCCTGTTTTTTGATTTCTTTCACCTGCATTTCGATGCAGGTGCTTTCTTCGCTGTCACTTCCATCCT
>JAEDMR010000204.1 GCA_016302925.1 Bacillota bacterium | reverse complement strand
TATTCTGAATCCCGGGATGGAAATGCCGGTGGAAACCATCGACGGCCTGGATTACATCGGCACGCTGGAGATCCCATCACTGGATCTGGTGCTTCCTGTACTGAGCGAG
Source organism: Bacillota bacterium (assembly GCA_016302925.1). Lineage (GTDB taxonomy): Bacteria > Bacillota > Clostridia > Peptostreptococcales > Anaerovoracaceae > RGIG7179. Next base: position 3,490 of record JAEDMR010000204.1, on the reverse strand, counting down.
TGGAACTATCCGAATCTGCGGGTGGCCCCATGTCACTATACGGGATCTGCCTATTCGGGGAATCTGATCCTTGCAGCACACAACTATCCATCTCATTTCGGAAATCTGAAGCATCTGCAGGAAGGGGAGAACGTCTGGTTCACGGACGTGGACGGAAACCGGTTTACTTACCAGGTGGTTGTCCGCGAGACCTTGGAGCCGACAGCCATTGATGAAATGCAGAGCGAGGAAGACGGTGCGTGGGATCTGACCCTGTTTACCTGCACTATCGGCGGGCAGAGCCGCGTGACGGTGCGGTGCGTGCAGGTGGAGGAACCGTAGAAAAAACTGAATAACGAAGACAGCGGATACACAGATCCCTCTGCACATGCCCCAAATCCGGCGCATATACTGGTGCAGGGGGATTTGTCATGATAAGAAGACAGAGATGCGGTGGCTGCCTGCTGCGCTATTACATAAAAAAATGCATGGTAATCCTGATGGGACTTCTGCTTATTCTTGCAGGCTGCGGTTTTCTGTTCCGGGATTTTTACGGGGAAAGCATCGACGCGGCTGCCAAAGCGGTGGCCGTCAACGTGGTAGCCATAAAAATCAATCAGAGCCTGAAGGAAGGGATTACAAACGGAGAACTGCAGGGGGATCTGCTTCATGTGGAGAGGGACAGCGAAGGGAAGGTACAGTATGTGGAAGCCGATTCCAGGCTCATAACACGGCTTGTGCTGGCTTTTTCCATGAAGATGAATGAAAACTATAACCTGGGAGATACAGAGGTCGTGCCGATGAATCTGGGGATTCTGACAGGGAACAAAATCCTGTCTCAGCTGCCTCTGACCGTCAATGTGAAGGTCATGCCCCTGAGCCTGACCAAATTCCAGTGTGAAACGGAGTTTGAAACCCAGGCGATCAATCAGACCAGATATAAAGTATACTGCACCGTAACCAGCAACGTGCAGATCCTGGCGCCGTTCAGCCGGGAGACTGCGGAGATCAACCGGAAAGTCCTGCTGGCGGAAGCGGTGATCGTAGGGGATGTACCGGAAAATTACGTGCAGGTGCCGCAGGACGACATTCTTGACGTGACGTAAAGCCCTGACATGATGCAACGACATGCAGGCAGCAATCGAAGCCGGGCAGAAATATTTTGCTAAGAAGAACAGAATATGGTAGAATAAGACTATGCTTAGATTTAATGAAAACAACGAGATTATACGAGAAGACGAGTACCGCGCGGTCCTGGTGGGTCTGCAGCGGGAACGTCAGGAGGATATTTCCTATTCCATGGCGGAGCTGAAAGGACTGGCGGAGGCTGCCAATGTGGAGGTGCTGGGACAGATGGTGCAGAATCTGGAGCGGCCCAACACGGCGACCTTAATCGGAAAGGGTAAAGTGGAGGAACTGACCCAGCTGGTGCAGAACATGGAAGCGGACACGGTGATCTTCAACGACGAGCTGACGGGAATGCAGCTTCGGAATCTGGAGGATGCAGTCGGTGTGCGTGTCATCGACCGGACCATCCTGATCCTTGATATTTTCGCGGCGCGGGCATCGTCACGCGAGGGCAAGCTTCAGGTGGAACTGGCTCAGCTGCAGTATCGGATGCCGCGGCTGACGGGTTTCGGCAAGTCTCTTTCCAGGCTCGGCGGCGGAATCGGTACCCGTGGACCCGGCGAAAAGAAGCTGGAGACGGACCGGCGGCACATCGAAAAACGGATGCTGGACATCAAGGCGGAACTGTCCCAGATTAAGAATACACGGAGCGTGCAGCGGGCACGGCGTGAAAAAAATCAGGTGCCGGTGGTGGCGCTGGTGGGCTATACCAATTCGGGCAAATCCGCACTGATGAACCGGATTCTGGCGAAAACAGAAAAGAATGAAGAAGAGCGGAAGGTGGTTTTCGAGAAGAACATGCTTTTCGCAACTTTGGATGTGCAGCAGCGGAGCGTGGTGCTGGATTCCAATCATCAGTTTATTCTGATCGATACGGTGGGATTCGTCAGCAAACTGCCCCATTCTCTGGTAAACGCCTTCAAGGCGACGCTGGAAGAGGTGACCTATGCCGATCTGCTGATCCATGTGGTGGATTCTTCCTACGAAAACCACGATTTCCATATCGATGTGACGGACCAGGTTTTGTCGGAGATCGGTGCGGGGAATAAGGAGAAGATTCTTGCATTTAACAAAATCGATCTGGTGGATTCCGCAGTGGTGGTGCCGAGGCCGGGGACAGAGAATATCTTTATTTCAGCCCGTGAGGATATCAATATCGACCGTCTCCTGGACATGATTCGGAGCAAAATCTTCTCAGACGAGGTTTCGGCCTGCCTGCTGATTCCGTACAGCCGGGGAGATTTGTCTTCTTATTTATGCGAGAAGGCGGAGGTTTCGGTGATGGATTATCGGGAGAACGGTACGTATTTCGAAGTTCGTCTCAAGGAGGCGGATTATCAGAGACTGAAGGAGTATGAAGTATGAAGCTGTACAGTACGGTGGCGGGAGAGGCACACGCAGAGCAGGTGATTGAGAAATCCAGATTTATTGCTTACGTCAGTCCTGCACAGAGCAGGGAAGAGGCGGATGCCTTTATCGCTTCCATCCGGAAAAAGCATAAGGATGCAACCCATAACGTTCCTGCCATCGTCTTGGGCGATAAGATGCAGGTCCAGTGGGCCAGCGATGACGGCGAGCCTCAGGGCACGTCCGGTGCACCTATGGTGCAGATGCTGGTGAAGGAGGGGATCACCAATGTGGCTGTGGTGGTGACCCGGTATTTCGGCGGTATTAAGCTGGGGACCGGCGGACTGGTGCGAGCCTATACCTCCAGCGCCAAGCTGGGTCTGGAAGCGGCCGGCCTCTGCGATGTGGAGGAAATGTCGGTTCTGACCTGCGAGGTGGAATATTCCCATCTGGCGAAGATACAGAATCTGGCCGGAGAAAGCGGTGCGATGTTTGTCATCGAGGACATCCGGTATACGGACGTGGTAACCCTGGATCTGTCCTGCCTCCCGGAGGATACGGAAGCAGTGGAATCGCTGCTTGCCAACCTGACAGCGGGAAGATGCATCGTGAAGGAGCGGCAGAGCCAGCTGGTGAAGCGGCTCCGGGAGATTTGCATAAAATAATGCATAAAAATGTCGGTTTTTTCTTTAAATATGCTTGACAGCCGTTTGGAAAAGTGGTAATATAAACAAGCTGTCGCACGAAAGAACTGCGGGAAAGCGGCTCGGGGGCGGCAGATGGATGAAAGAAGTTTTTAGAAATCTTCTGGAAAAGTCCTTGACTTTACCACTTGACTGTGGTAACATGTTTATCGGCTCTTGAACTGAGAAGTGATTCTGCAGCATAAGACGCCAAGAAAAAATTTAAAAAAAGTCTTGACAAAAAGATACAAATAATGTATAATCATTAAATGTGTCGAGCAGTTAAGACACGAACACCAAGGGCGCTTAGCTCAGCTGGGAGAGCATCTGCCTTACAAGCAGAGGGTCATAGG